>JBOFRC010000205.1:0-1670 GCA_051650825.1 Sarcina sp.
GATATATTATTATATATGTATATTAAATTATTAGATTGTTAGTAATGCATCAATGCATGAGTAGAATTTCATTGTTGTAGCTGGTTGAGGTGGAGCTAGTTTTAACTACTTTATATACAGTTAGGTAGCTTAGTCCAGTGGTTCCCAATCTAAGGGTCAGGCCCCCTCCAAAGGGTCACGAGATAAATCTGAGGGGTCGTGAAATGATTAGGGAAGAAGAGAAAACTAAGTTGTGATACCCAATCTATACGGATTTTTTTGGGCGTTTCTTTAATCTTTGTTCTTTTGTAAAACATTAGATACTTTGATCAGTTAATTAAATGAAACCATCTGAGAAGTTTAGAGAAACGTCTCGTTGGTGGAAGTGCGAGAGAGAGAAACTTGTATTTCACTAAAGCGTCCACTAGATGGCATCACCTCTCTACATCTCTACTTGACTTGACTCTGACTCCCAGGGTCTTTTGGTCTCTTCATTTCTTATTACTGGACATTAGTGCTCAAAGAAATTTCTGTAATATTCTGTAATGAGAGAAGCTCTGTAATGATGAAGAATACAAATGAATGCTAGCATTACCCACGGTAACATTTATGTCATTTAAGACCTTTGCGTAACAAGCTACTATTGAACATTAGAACAATAGAACATTTGAATGTGAGTTAGGTGATGTGATGAGTGTATAAATCTGCTACACACACACACACACACACACACACACACACACATTGTACATAGCTCGGTGGCTAAAATAATTCATTTTAATATGCATTCAACTAAATCTTTGTACAGATTGGTTAATGCCTACAGACCCAGGCAGGTAACAGGAGACATTTTTAAATAACTCATTCCCTCAAATTAGTTAGCTGAAATGACTTAGTTCATTACTTTAAATGAATAGTGTTGCAGCAGGCACTGAAGGTACTGCTTCTTTTTACTGCTGGCTGGGTGAGTTCCTAACAGCTCCTAACTGTTATAATACAGTGTGTATCACAATGTAATAAACATTGGGATTCAAGAGTTTCAAGGGGATGTCTGTCCTACAGTTTTTGTTTTTATAAAAATGTATTTTCAGATTTTATTCCACTTGACGTTGTTGCAATTTCACTTTCTTGGACTGAGATATGTTGATGTGCGTCACATTTTGGCAATGTTACAATAAACATCACTTTATCATATTTTACAGGGCGACAGATTGTGTTGCAATGTTTTACAGTAAGTGATGAAATGTTGATCTCAGCCAGGTCGTGAACTCTGAACTTTAAAGTTCTGGAGCACTTCATTGCTGTAGATGGATGTGCAAAGACCATGGACTGTGTGGATATAAGTAATTTCAGGACAAAAATATTGATCCAGAAGGCACATCTATCAGGTTTTTCCTCCTGACACCTGCTGTGCTCCATATGGACCTGCAGAGGGAGCTGCACAAATATTCCTCTTGCTTAAATTTTAATGTATTTATTTCTTTCATTTCAATGATTTTTTTCTTTTCTGCAACTGCTATACAAATAAAAAATATATAAAATATAATTCAGAAAAAATGAAGCCGATAGATCAACTATATTGAAATGTTTGTTACATGTTAGACCTGATGCAACAATAATTTAACACTGAAAGGAACATTTAATCACAAAACCTTTACTTCTGAATACCTTTAGCTTTACTTAAAGGGTAG
>JBOFRC010000206.1:0-1141 GCA_051650825.1 Sarcina sp.
AAAATGTAAAAAACGACCTGTTTCTGGTTTCTGCCGGTGTCAATTGTAACGTTACCGAAAAAACAAAAGGTTGAAAGGTTCCGCATGATACATAAAATGGCGTCTTCAGCTCGCTCCGGCCTACATGCTGACATAAACATTTGTCACACGCAGAACCGACATCCTACACATTTTACACGTTACAGCAGCAAAGTGTTCGTACAGTAAACGGATTGTTTCCACATGGATCACTGTTCCCAGATCAGTTCGTGTGATGATAACAAACTGAATGTGTTCAGTTAATAATGTGAATCTGGAACCTCCTGCAGTTCTATTATTATTATCATTATCATCATCATCATTATTATCGACACTACTGAACATCAACAACACCGATAAACTACTTTGACTTTATTCACTTACTTATTTTCTTGATCTTGTGTTGCTCGAGTTCCCTCACCGGCTGCATTTCTTACTGCGCCACAATCATCTGTGGAAGTGAAAGTGAAAGTAAGAAACGGCCCCCAGTGAAGTTTCCCAGCAGCCACAGCGTGTCTGACCAAAACATGTTTTCATAAAGCTTCATATACTGGAGGTGTCCGTGTGGAGTTTAGGGACAACCTGCTTTGGCTGAGTTTGACTTTTTAAAACTTGACTAAACTCTGCTCATACTGAAGAAACCAAAAAACATTGAATGTAAAACCTCACTGTCTTTCATCACTTTATACACGTTTTATTGATATTTACTATTAATATGTTTACTAGGCTCTCTGTTGTATTTTCCTTGACTGTTTAAACTGATTCATTCATCTTTACAGCGACACTTTAAAGCACAGAACAAGTCTAAACTTACAGTGAAACATTTATTATCACTGATTAAAGTCCGAATATCAATAAAAACACATTCCTAAACTCTACTGTAGTAAAATGTATATTAGACATCATTATCAATGTTACATTTAACGGAAACCACCTTTTAAGCTTTTCACTGTTCGCATGTTGCAAAAGCATTAACAGTGAATGATGGAGAGTTAAATCCAAACAGATCTGCAGAAGAAGCTCTAAAACTGACTTCAGATCAGTAGTTAATGTTAGAGCTCCACCTGCTGGACAAAACACTGTCAACACACAAGAGGTGCTGCGGATCACAGTGGATCACAGT
>JBOFRC010000207.1:0-1111 GCA_051650825.1 Sarcina sp.
CTGCTGAAAAGAATGACTTATGCCAGCGGAGCTGCTCAACATGTATTACAATACTATGTCAGCTTTTGAAACATGAACTCTTGTTTAATCAGTATTCATTTTTGAATAAGAGACTAATTTTCATAAATCTGCAATCTGAATTCGACAGGTGGAGAGTAGGCATAATAGTCATTCTTACATATTGCCCCTTTAATCTGTACGAAAACCTAAGTGTAGGAACTACACTTTGCCATTTTACTGGGGGTTATGTGCCAGACTATTTCTTGGATGGAAGCAGTAACATCCTGGAGCCTCCGCTGGTTGCCACCACTCCTGTTGCCGCACATGTTGATTAGTGAACTCCAGAGGGGCTGGTTGACGAATTATATTACCTTTGGACAGAGCCAGGCTAGCTGCTTCCAGTCTTCATGCTAAGCTAAGCTAACAGGTTGCTGACTGTAGCTTTGTGTTTACCGTACAATTTGAGAGTGGTATCAATCTTCTCATCTGACTCTCAGCTAGAAAGTGAATACGAGTATTTCCCAAAATGTAAAACTATTCTTTTAACTTTCTTGACATTGATTCTAGAGAAGGTTTTCAAAAAGACGCTGTACTTCATATAGCCTAAGTAATGTTGTATCATACTGAATTGTCAACTGACTAGCCAAGATGTATTTTGTCCAAATGAAAAAGTAATACATTTCATGTTATGCCAATGCAGTAAGTATAATAAAAATGTTGTGAAGTTCCCCTCACTTACCAAATGATAACGTACCGTTAATACACTTAACTGGCAGCTTTAAATTTATTTCCTCATTGGAAGAGGCCAAATGCCTAAACCTCCTCCCTCCTTTGAATTCCCGTTACATTTTGCCATGCGTATGTTTACCACACACTGCATAACAGTATCACTGTTGTCCTAGAAGTGTCTTTGATTTGATGACTGGAAGCATGCTCTTTCTGTCTGGCAGGTTGACATAGTTAGTACCTGTTTACTGCTGAAAAGAATGACTTATGCCAGCGGAGCTGCTCAACCTGTATTACAATACTATGTCAGCTTTTGAAACATGAACTCTTGTTTAATCAGTATTCATTTTTTGAATAAGAAAATAATTAGCATAAATCTGCAATA
>JBOFRC010000208.1:0-1022 GCA_051650825.1 Sarcina sp.
GCCCTCAAACTAGAGTCCTACATTCCCCTTGGAGATTTTAAAGCTTTTTATCTGATGTTTTTTTAAGATTCCTGTAACTGTTTTTATACTAATTCCTTGTTTATTGTGTTGATTGTGTTCTTCTGAATGTTTCTTGTTCTCAGGTCTCTCATGGAAAACAGATCTTAATCTCACTGAGGCTGCCTGACTAAATAAAGAAATAGTTGGTGTTTTTTTTAAATCATCGAGTGAGAGCCAATGTTTTTAGCATTGTCTTTTAAAAAGTTTCACTTATGTATTTTAACCTGTAAAACACATTTAAACATAAGAATTTGGTTCATTTTACTTAACACTATGTTTCTCAGAATTACGACCTGTGATACTCGGGCTTTGAACAGCAAACAGCTGAAACATAAAACTACGGCACACGGTTCACATGCCTAGAGGCTGTTGAGAAATATCTAGTAGACCACTTGAACATAAAGGACATTGAGAGCAAACCAGAACTAACATTGCTGAATAACTTATGACCATCTTTTAAGGTTCATTTCCCATGTTAGCAAGCAAAGTCAATTGTCACACTTCCTGTCTAGTTAATTATTACCTGAGTGGGAAAAAATGCATAATCGGGCGATCTGCTCTGATGTTCTGACCCCAACCCAGTACAAAAACATGAGATTTAGAATTTTACAATATTAATTACTTATCTATATGTCTAAAATGTACGAGAAATAATTTTGATGGTCTCTACATATTTAAGTGCCCACTTTAACTATAAATGGTAGCATTACGTTGTTTTTTAAGGGGTGTCCACAATGTCTGTACCAAACAGTAGAATCCTCAGAAAGTCCATATATAGGGGGGCACATGCCTATTTTCTGCTAATGGACGGAGTGTGGGAAAGCTCTGGAGAGCAGAGTTGAGTGTGAATGACATTCATCCCACCAGCAGCCAGCAAATGATTCTCCAAAGGGATTTGGCACACTTCAGGAAACAGCTGCCCCCCAGGAAACCTCCCACCCTCATGTGTAGAGCTGAAATTT
>JBOFRC010000209.1:0-8887 GCA_051650825.1 Sarcina sp.
TAATACCAATAATTTTTTTAATTGTTATCTTTTCACCAAGAGCAATTCTTGCTATTATTAATGTCCAAATATAAGTAATAGAAGTTATAGGAATAACTATACTATAAGGTAAATATTTTAATGCTACTATATTTAGTATAGCAGCTGTTAAATAAAAAATTCCTCCAAGATATATTTTCCAGTTTGTGAAAAGAGAGATTATTCCTGTTAAAGTTTCAGTACCTTTTTTGAAATAAAAAGCTCCAAGTGAACCGAATAGTGTCATTATTGGAAATAGTAAGTATACTTTATTCATTATTTTTCACCTCTTGCTATAAAGATTACTCCAAGGATAATTATAATAATTCCTATAGAATGATTTAGAGTTATTGGTTCTTTTAGGAATAAAGCACCATTTACTAGTGCAAACACATATCCTATACACATAAGTGGATGAAGAATTGATAAGTTTCCAAATTTGAATGCAATTATCATAGATAAAGCACCTATTCCATAAAGAGCAAATCCTAAAATTATAAGAAAGAAATTATGGCCAACTCCAATTTTCCAAAATAGTTGTCCAAAAGAAGTACAAAGTGCTGCTATAACAATTAGTATTATGCCTTTTGTAAGATTTTTTGAGTTCATATTTTTAGCTCCATTTCAAAATTTTATATTTATTATTAGCTTTTTTATAGTTTATAAGAAAAGCATTGTCAGTTAATTCAAACATAGGAGTATCTGAGAGTGAATCAGAAAAAGCAAATGAAGAACTTTTATTTATTTCTAAATTATTCTTTTTTAAATATTCATTTATTCTTTTGACTTTTTCGTATCCTTTGCAGTTTTCTCCCTGTATTCTATTTGTAGTTTTAGTATCTAATAGTTCAAATTTTGTTCCAATTACTGCATCTACATAATTTTCTTGTGCAAAATACTTTAAATAAGCTTCGGGTGAAGCTGATACTAAAAGTATTATATAGTCTTGTTTTTTTAATTCTTCCATTTTTTTCTTTGCATCAGTAAAAATTTTATTTTTTAATACTGTCGAATAAAAATCATTTAAATCATCGTTAGTAACATAGTTAAGTGTATAGAACATAGCTTCCTTAGCTTTTTTTGTGTTAATTAGTTTCAATTTAAATAATACTAATTTAATAAATAATAGTGGTAAAGTTTTTTTTGATTTGGGATATTTTTTGGTTGTATATTTTAATAAATCGAACATAGAATCACTTTTAATAATAGTCTTATCTATGTCAAAAATAGCAAAGTTTTTTATCATTTTAATCCTCCATGACGAGTAATTTCGTAAAATTAAACCCTTTAGTAGCATTACTAAAGGGTTTAATTTTATTTTTCAAGTGTATATTTTAAATCAAACTCTTTCGCTTTATTTATATATGAAGGCATAAAATTATTTTCTTTTATAATTAAAGGCTTAGTAAAAATATATGTCTTCAATTTATTTGAGTCATCTATTTTTGTGTGTATAGCTGTTGGAATAATAATTAATGAATTAACTAAAATTAAAATGAGCAATAGGAAACCTATAACTTTTGAAATTTTAGATTTTTTTAGCATCATTAAAAGTCCAACTCCTACAGGCATAAGCCAGACAAAAGGTATATATCTTGCCCACCAGAAAGAGCCAGCGGCTAAGAAGGTTGCAGTTAAAAATATTATTGTTAAAAGGCTAAATATTAGATATTTTTTATTTTTACAAGTAATAAGTAAATACAACATTCCTAGAACTGCTATTGGTAAAAATATTATTGAATAAACTCCAAACCCTCTAAGTCTAGCATCTGTTCCAGAATATAATTCTAAAACTCCTTTATTAACAGATAATAGCTGTTTTAAGTTTTGAGCACTAGAGCCACTAGGGTTATATAAAGATGGAGTAGCAACCATTGATTTATAGAATTGTTCAAAAGAGTTATCATATCTAAAATCAGATGGTGTATTAGCTGTCATAATATTTATTTTCCCTTTACCAGCCAAAGGATATAGTGGGTTACCATTATGAATAGTATTGGTTATATAAGGATTAAATCCGATAACTCCAACTGTAATAATTAGGCTTAGAATAAGGAATATTAAAAGTTTTATATTATATGATTTCTTATTAAATATGAAACTACAGATTAGGAATGCTAAAAGGATTACTCCTGCATAAGCAAGACCTGTAAATTTTATATTTGATAAGAAAATAGCTATGTTAATTAATGCTAAATATTTGAAGTAGTGTAAATCCTTAAAGAATAATATAAGGAATACAACCATAATTAGCATTATGACATAAATACCAACTAATGAGTCTACATAGTAACTAAACATTTGCCCAATAGTAACAGGGCAAAGAACAAGTATTATAGCAGCACATATAGAAAGTGTTTTTTTACCTTTAGTTATTAAGTTGAAAACTCCAATACTTAAAACTAAAAGTACAAGTGGTAATAATGTGGTTAATATTTTAGCACTTTCTATTCTATTAGTTAATTTAAAAATGGTCGCAGCAAAGACGCAAGATGCTTTAGCATAATGCATAAACCAAATATTCATAGGAATATTTGATTGATAAAAAGGATTCCAACCATTTGTTAATGCGATTACAGCTTCTTGATGATAGGCTCTAGAATCATAAGAGTAATCCCAAATACTATTATTTATTAGTGCTAAAAGACTGCAAATTAAGAAAAAAAGTATCAAGGAAAAAATTAATGTTTTCCAAGAGAGTCTTTGATCATCTTTTTTCAATGTAATCTTTGCAATAATCATTGCGATAATTGGAAAGATTATAAAATTTAGTCTTGTGATAGGTATATGTATTGCAAATAATAAGGTACTACCTATAAAAATACTGCCTATATAAACTGCAAATAGTAATGATAGTACAATTGTAAAATAAGATAACTTATTATCTCTAATTTTTTCCATCTAAAACTCCTCCGATATATTTTACTTATTAAACCATAAGAGTATAACCATACAAGATATAGCCCAAAGGATTATATTGATGATTAATGCTTTATCTTTTAGAAGAGCTTCAGTTGGACTTCCACCAATACCTTTTTTTAGAACTAGATATTTATATCTAAACATTCCGTAGACAACAAACAAGTTTGTTAACATCATGTAAGGATTAGGGTGTCCAATAAATGTGTACATAGCATAACTTACAAGTGTACAAGGAACTGAAATATTAGAGATTTGTGTTAATAAATCTTCTGAATAATCATCTAAAATTTTTCTGTGTTCATTTGCATTTCCTTGAAGTTTAATAATTTCATTTTTTCTTTTTTCAAATCCTAAGAATAAAGAAATAAAGAAAGTACAAAGTAAAATCCAACCAGATAGTTTTACATCGATTGCAATTCCACCAGCAATTACTCTTAAAATAAATCCAATGGCTATAGAAATAACATCTACTATAACAATATGCTTTATTTTAAAGGAGTATAGGATATTATTAACAAAATAAATTATTAGAACAATGAATAGCGCTATATTTATGAAATAAGCAGTACCAAGGCTAATAACTAGTAGTACGAGTAAAGAGACTATAGCAGCAGGGATTTTTATAGCACCACTAGCTATAGGTCGATTTTTCTTTTTAGGATGTATTCTATCTTTTTCTACATCGACAATATCATTCATTATGTAAACGGTTGATGATATAAGACAGAATAGTATAAATGCAATAATACTTTTTTCTATTTTTCCTGGTGATAAAAAGCTTAAAGAGAATATAAGTGGTCCTATTACAAATAGGTTTTTAACCCACTGTTTTGGTCTCATAAGTTTTAAAAGACTAGGAAAAAAAGAAGCATTATCTTTTTTTTCTTCATTTGTAAAGCTCATATTTTTTACCTCTGTATAAATTTAATTGACAAAACATCTTTATAAAAAATTGCATTTCATATTATATCATAATAATCTTGCTTATAAAAATTTTGAAAATATGTTTTAGTTAGTAAAATTAAAAAAGAATTCTAATTTTAGTTTTTTATTTTAGTATTTCATGAAAATGTATAAATATGATAGAGTTTTTAAATAATATTATTTATAAGTATTTCGATAGTAATAACTGCCGGATTATATTGAATTTATGTTAATATAGACACAAAACTGTAATAAATTTTTATTATAATACAGATAAAGTTCATACAGGCTATAATTTAATATTGGTTATGGAGTCAACCAAGTTAACCGCAGAAATGCTGATGACTCCTACATATTATCCTTATTGTAAAATAGTGTAGGGCTAAAGATAAGGAACTGACTTAATTCTTAGTTTTACTATCGAATAAAACTTAGAGAAAATTTAGGAGGCAATAATATGATAAAGCCATTATTAGTACTTGTAGTAGGTTGTGGAGGATTTATAGGAGCGGCATTAAGATATATTATATCAGCATGGGCGGCTGCAGGAATTGGAAAAGGATTCCCATTCGGAACATTAATAGTTAACGTTTTAGGAGCTATTATTATTGGATTTGTTACAGAGATGAGCTTAAGAACAACAGCTATCTCACCAACAACAAAAACATTTATAACAACAGGAATGATGGGCGGATTAACAACTTTCTCAACATTCTCATTAGAAACAATAACAATATTCTCACATGGAAATATTGGACTTGGTTCATTAAATATAGTATTAAACTTAGTATTAAGTTTAATTGGTTGTGTAATTGGACAATTTATAGCTAAAGCATTATTTTAGTTTATAACACAAAAAGGTTTTTACATTTACAATTACAAAAGTAGGTTATTTGTAATTTATAACATTCAAAAATTTATATATCACAAATAGTTTACTAAGAATTAAGTTATAAACGGAAAGTCTAAAAGATATCGAGGAGAGGTATTTTTTAGAAAAATTTTAGATAATGTATTGAAATGGTAATAGATGTTTTGAATAGGCAAGATCAGTTGGTTAGTTCTTGTAACTATGAACACAATCTATGTGTACTAAAGAGATACGATCGTTAAAACATAAAAGTGGTAGAATCCACTAAAACCATAAAACTTAGATAATTTTTTATTTAAAAAAATTATAGCTGTAAAAAAAACCGTAAATCTTTATAGATTTATGGTTTTTTTTGGTTTTTGATTATATAATGAATGGGAATAAATGTATAAAGAGGTGAGCTTATGAAAATTAAAATTTTAGGTTCAGGAGGTTGTAGACCTATTCCAAGAGCTACTTGTAAGTGTAGAATATGTAATGATGCTAGGCAATTAGGTGAGCCTTATAGAAGAACAGGACCTTCACTTTATATTAATAATGGAATTGTAATAGATACACCAGAAGAAATAGGGTATCAGTTGAATAGGGAGAGAATAGATAATATTGAATATATTTTGTATTCTCATTGGCATCCAGATCATTTTTTAGGCGTTAGAGTGCTAGAACAATTACAAAGTCCTGAATGGATTAAAAATGGAGGGAGCAATCCTGTGAAGGTTTGTGGGCTTAGTGAAGTTATAGATGATTTAATAAAAATTGAAAATAAACATGGAAGTTATTTTAATTATTATAAATCAATGAACTTATGTCAAATTAAGAAAGTTAATAGTATTTTATATAATGGGCTGAAAATTAGTTTATTTAAAACAGATAATCAGGTAGCATCTACAATATTTTTGTTTGAAGAAAAAAATAGAAAAGTTGTATATGCACCTTGTGATATAAAGCCTTTTAAGTATTTAGAAATTTTTAAAAATGCCGATATTTTAATAATAGGATCTTTTGTAGCAGATGGATTTAAATGTAATCAAACTATTTTTAATAGTGAAGTTAAAGTTTATAGCGAACTGTATACAGCAGATGAACTTATAGCTATAAAAGAAAAGTTGAATATAAAAAGATTAATTGTAATGCATATAGAGGAGGAATGGCAATTAGGATATGATGATTATATGAAAATTTCTCAGGGATTAGATAATAGAATAGAATTTTCATATGATGGGATGTGTATAGAGTTAATTTAAAATTATTTTAGTTTAAGAGGGGAATTTATGAAATTAAAGCCTAGTATGAAAAGAAAGTTTGTTTTAAGGCGTACTTTTACCTTGATGTTTATTTTTTTAGTTTTCATTTTTATTTCAGGACAGTTATTCATTGATAAAGAACGAATTGAGGGAATTGATAAACTTTTAAATATAGAAAATCAAAAAAAGATGGAAAAAGAATTAATGGAAAAACGAAGTATAGAAATTAAAAAGCTTTATGATAAGCTAAATATAATTAAAACAGATTTTATATGGGATGAGAAAGAAACATTAGAAGTGGGAAATAAACCAAAAGCAATAATATTACATCATTCTGCAATAGCAGAAATGACTATTGATGAAGTTCACGAAAAGCATCTAGACAATGGATGGGCAGGTATAGGATATCATTATTTTATAAGAAAAGATGGTAGTATTTATGAGGGGCGAAAAGAAGATGTTATAGGAGCACATGTGAAAGAAAATAATATTGATACATTAGGAATTTGTCTTGAAGGAAATTTTGAAAAAAATATGCCAACAGAGATTCAATATGAAAAAACTTTGAATTTATTACGTTACTTAACAAAAAAATATAATATAGATAAAATAGAGGGACATAGAGAATATAATGAAACATTATGCCCAGGGGATAATTTAAAAATTTCTGAAATAATAAAAGATTTATCAATTTTAGAGTGAATTTGTGAAAAAATACAAATTATTGAATTGGTTAATAACTTTAAGTAATTATTTTATTTTCATAAATAATACACAAAATAATTAATATTAAGTTGGATAATTGCATTTATAAGTGATGTATTAATAATAATATATCACTTTATTTATCGTTTTAATATAAAATGTATCTTAAGATATATGATAGATTAACAATATATTTTGAATTAGGTAAAGGGAGATGTTAAAATTTTGTGTAGAGGTTTTTCAGTAAAATATAATTTGTTTATAAATAAAAGATTAAAGCTACAAAAGCAAATTAAAATGTTTCTATTTGAAAATTTTATGTAATGATAAAAAGAATAGAAAGATTAGCTATTAGATAAACGTAGACTAAGTTTAGTTAGAGGTTTAGTTCTAGTTAAAAGTAAAGCCTAGCTTATCTAGGAGCATGTATTTCGTTGTACTCACTTTATAAGTTAGAGAGAAGAGAAATACTAGCTATCAGATAAAAATTTGTGGAGGTTAACATGAATAGTAAGTTTCAAAAGGCAGCAGTTGCTATAATAGCTCTTGTTGTATTCTTTGCAACCTTCTTTGGATCGACTAAAGAACAAGTTGTTGTGGAAGCTAGAAAAATAGTTAGCGATAGTAATAATATAAATAATAATTATTTAATAGGGGTCCAATCACTAGAAAGCATCCTTACACAGAAGAATTTAGTAATATTAGATATTAGAAATTCTCAGGAATATGACAAAGGTCATATACCAGGTGCAATAAATGTTTCATGGAGTAATTTTGTCGATAATACAAAAACAAATCCAAGTGTAAATTCTAATAATGGAAATAGTAATCAAAATGAGAGTGGTAATGTAACTAATGGTGGTGCTAATGATAGTGCTACTAATAACACAAGTAATAGTAGTAATGAGAATAGTAGTAATACAGTTTCAACTACACAAAATAATACAACATTAAATAATACGAATTTAGATACTTCTAACTGGACAAGTTTTGTAGATAAAACTAAGTTAACTAAACAACTGCAAGAACTTGGTATAACACAAAATTCAGAAGTTGTTGTATATGGAGATTCAAATGGAGATGACTTAGGTTCTCTTGGTAAGTTTTCTTGGATGTTTAGAATGATAGGAATAAATTCTAAAATGTTAAATGGGGGTTATAAAAACTGGGTAGCACAAGGATTCCCAATAACAACAGAAGTTCCAAATGTTACAAAAAGTAATATGCAAATAGAAAACTTTGTTCCTGTAAAAACATTTGGAGAAGATGGTATTGCAAAAAATATAGATAAAATAAAAATTGTAGAATTAATTAATGATGTTAAAGAAAATGATAATGAAAATGTTATAAGTCCTAATAGTGATGGGGCAAATAGTCAAAAAGATTTATCAAATGGAGTTGAAAGTTCTAATTTAAATTTAGATACTCAAGCGCAGGATAATAAGGTAGATCCTCCAATAAAGGGTGTTATAAGAATTAAGCTTAGTGATCTTTTAAATCCTAACGGCACAATAAAACCTATTAATCAGTTAGATAATATTTTTGAAAGCAATGGGATTGATAAAGATGATATTATTCTGTTCTATAATACAGATACAGGGAATTTAGCATTCTTAAGTTTAATCATGAATATGGCAGGTTATGAAAAAATAGCTCATTTTAATGCTAATTTAACTCAGGTGACAAACATAACAAACCAATTGTTAAAGGAAAAAGAGCAAGAGAGTAAAAAGAAAGATGATGCTAATAATAGTAATGGAAATAACCAAACAAATAACAATTCATCAAGTAACAATAATGGAAGTAATTCTAGTGCTACAAATCAAAATACACAAACAAATAATGGTTCATCAAGTAGCACTAGTGGTAATAGTGGTTCAAATAGCAACGGTACTCAAAATAGTAGCCAAAATAGTGACAATAATTAATGAGGAAGATAGTAACTTTTATAGTTACTATTTTTTTTGTTTGAAATTAAGTAACTATATATTGCATATTACATAAGTTTAACATCATATATTTAATTATAAATAATAACTATATAGGAGGGAAAATGGAGGTTATAGCAAATACTATAAAATCTATAACTGCACAAAATTTATTAGGATGGTTAGTTATATTAATTATAGTTCTAATTTTTTGCGTTGGATTATTTTTTAGTTTGATGACAAGTAAGTATTATATGGAACTTTTAGAGGATTTT
>JBOFRC010000210.1:0-2680 GCA_051650825.1 Sarcina sp.
TTCAATTGTATCTCCATAAGTAAAACTCTTTCCATTTAAAGCATTATATATATCATTTTGTGGATACGCTCCACCTTTAAACATTTGATTATAAATAGTTTTTCCTTCTGCATTTCTAAGAGTTACTATTAAAGAATTGCTTCCATTATAATATGGATTTGTTGATGACCCACCTTTTGAAATTTTAAATGTATTATTCCAATTGAATCCTATATTAAATATTCCTTGATACCAAACATTAGAAATATCTATAGTATTTCCTACAATAGGTTTACTTTTCAAATTATCTTTAACTATAATATCTGTTGGAATAGATTCATTTGGTGTAACACTAATTTGTTGCCCCGTGTTTAATCCACTTGCTTCATAACTGAAATCACCCGAGCTATTAGACTCAACACTTGTTATTTGATTATTAATATTTATGTATACCTGTGTATTGGAAATTGTTGTTCCACTTATTACAGTTGTTCCATTAGCATTTAACAAAGCTTGTAAATCAGTTAAATTAGTGCTTATTTTTTTTAATCCACTTTGTGTAATTTCATAATTCAATTCACCCTTTTGTGATTCGCCATTAACTTTGAATTGTGCGCCTGAATTACTCATTATTTGTATTGTATCACCATAACTAAAAGATTTTCCATTCAAGGTATTATATATATCATCCTCTGGATATGCTCCACCTTTAAAAACTTCATTATATATTATTTTACCTTCTAAATTTCTAATTGTTACAATTAAAGAATTATTTTTATTATAATATGGATTTGTTGATGCATATCCTTTGGTTATTTTAAAAGTATTGTTTGCATTAAATCCAATATTGAATACACTATCTGACCAAACATTAGAAACATCAATAGAATTATTAACTAAATCTGTAGTCATTGATATATTTGAATTAACTTTTTTAGCTAATACTACTTTGTTTGAATTAGGATAGTTTTGTAGCCCACTCCCACTAGCTACAGTCATAGTTCCTAAGACTATCCCACTAACTATTTTTATTTTTTTATTAAACATTTTTACACCTCATATTAAAGCCAAGTACATAATTCACTTGACTTAGTATTTATAATATTTTTTATAAAACACAAAATTTAAATATTATTTTTATTAAGTAAATTATATGACATTTTTAAACAAATCATCTTTCTAGCAAAATTACATAAAAAAGTCAAAAACATTACCATTGATAAATTAATATAAAACTCCTATATTTTTTATTATTCATAATAAAAAAAGCCACACATTGCTTAAATTACAATGTGTGACTTAATAAGAACTTATTTCCCAAAAGAAAATTTTCAATATTATTTTTTATAAAACTATATCCTAATTTATAATATAACTAACTATAAAATTTTTAGATTTAATTTTTAGAACCATGAACCAATTCCGCTAAATAATCCTTTTAATCCATTTTCTATATTAGTTATTATAGAATCATTATTTGAATTATTTTTATTTGCACTACTAATATCTGTAGATGTTACCTTCTTACTGTTTACATTATTCGAAACTGTTGTATTTGGTATTTTTGTTATAGTTCCATTAGAACTATTAGATGTTGTTTTTGCTTGTGGTCTTTCTACTACTGCTTTTTGTAATCCTGTAATACCTTTTGAAAGTTGTTCTTGTGCATTTTCTATATTATAAATAGTTGGGTCTGTTTCTTTTAAAATATTTTGTGCATTTGTAATACTATCGTTTAAAGATTCTACACTTGCTTTAGTATATATATTTTCATTAATTTTCTCTTTTGCAAGTTTAATTTGATTCTCTAATGGTGCTTTTGTAATTTGTAAATCTCTAAATCCTTTAAGTATACTTTGAGTTGCACCTTGTACTTCCTGTGCTGTAGCATTTTTATTTTCTAAAACAGCCTTAGCATTATTTATTATTTTTTCAAAAGCTACAACTGAAGTTTCTGTATAATCGCTTCCAGCTTTTTTAATATCATTATTTGCACTCTCTATATAAGTCTTTAAAAGAGCTTTTTGCTGTTCTATAATTGAGTTATTTACAGGAGCTTCTTTACTTTCTGGCTTCACTATAGGTGCTTTCTTTTGATTAGGAGTATTAGCAACTTTTGAATCTTTCACTATTACTAACCCATTTATTGCATTTTGGAGATTTGTTTTAGCTGCTTGGATTCCACTAACAGAGATATTCTGACCATTAATTAAAATTTCAGCTCCTTGTATTGCATTTAATAATGTTAAATAACTTGCTCTTGTATATTCACCATTAGCTAATTTATTTTTAGCTAAAGTAAGCTCACTTTGTAATGCTCCTATATTAAATTTCAAGCCATTTAAAGCACTTGTTAAATCACTCTGAGCTTCATTAACACTTTGAGCTGATGGCTCAATTTTTGTAAGAACAGCTTGTGCATTTTTAATTGCATTTTCTAAATTATTATAAGATTGAACTGTATAAGCACCTTTTATTGCCTTTGACATTGCCATAGCTAACTCTTGTTTAAGAGTACTTGTATCTCCTACATTTTCTACGAAGCTTAAACCATTTTTATTGATTTCAAATAATTCATTATTTTTTATTCTATAATTTGTTTGAATTTTATTATTAATAGAAACATCATTTAAATAAAGATTCGCAGAAGTTTTAAAATTGACATTTAAATAATCTCCATATTCAAAATTCAGTCCATTAA
>JBOFRC010000211.1:0-1543 GCA_051650825.1 Sarcina sp.
GAACTGAAATGCTGAATGAGAGACTGCATTGAGTTACAGAGGCTAGACAGGAAGTGACATCATGACTTCAGTTCTCTGTTGTTTCCTCCGTCCTTCACTAAAGGTCATAAGGTACCACCAACAATGACGACAACACCAACAACAACACCACCTCCACCTCCAACAACAAGACGAACCACGCCTCCACCTCTTCCAGCACCATCAACACCACCTTCACCTCCAACAACAAGACGAACACCACCTCCACCTCCAGCAATAAGAAAAACACCGCCTCCACCTCCAACATCGACTTCAACACCGCCTCCACCTCCAACAACAAGACGAACCATGCCTCCACCTCCAACATCGACTTCAACACCGCCTCCACCTCCAACAACAAGACGAACCACGCCTCCACATCCAACATCGACTTCAACAACGCCTTCACCTCCAACAACAAGACGAACCACGCCTCCACGTCCAACATCGACTTCAACACCATCTCCACCTCCAACAACAAGACAAACCATGCCTCCACCTCCAACATCGACTTCAACAACGCCTTCACCTCCAACAACAAGACAAACCACGCCTCCACGTCCAACAGCGACTTCAACACCGTCTCCACCTCCAACAACAAGACAAACCACGCCTCCACCTCCTACAGGGACTTCAACGCCACTGTCACCTCCAACAACAAGACGAACCACGCCTCCACCTCCAACAGGGACTTCAACGCCACTGTCACCTCCAACAACAAGACGAACCACGCCTCCACCTCCAACAGCGACTTCAACACCGCCTTCACCTCCAACAAGACGAACCACACCTCCACCTCTTCCAGCACCATCAACACCGCTGGTAAACACAGGTATGACAACGTTAGAGAAACAAAGTTTTACAAAACAACTCAAAAAGAAACACGGCAAGAAAACGAGTAAGACCTAACAGGTTTATACAATATTCAACAGTGTATAGCATGCAGTGATGCACGATTCAGCTCATGATGTCTTTACAATATGTCTGATCATTACAGGAACATCTCCAGTTTCCACCACTCAGTCAACAATGAGTGATCGACATCCGACCACGTGTGGTGAGATCATATTTAATCAGTGTAGTGTCTGAATGTAACTTACTGTAGCTTAATGAGCAAAGGATTAAGACTCTTTCTGAAGTCGATGGTTTTGTTGCTATTACCCTGTATTATATATGCCATCCATTAGTCTGTATGTTGCCTTTTATTTTAGCAACCACTTTTTGGTTTGGTGTTTGGAATAGCTACCGCCCTGTGTCTCTCCAGTGATGTTTGCTGTTTAAAACACTCAGCTATGTTAAGAAGATACATTATGTTCTTTACAGTATTACATTTTGTACCAAGACAAATGAACACTGATTGTAACTGGTGATGGATGAGGGTCTGATTATGAATGCTTCCTTGTCTTCCAGCTGCTCCTTACCTGTGGCAAACGTCTGTTCATGCGGTGATTGTGATACTCTCTTTAATCATCATGATCAGCATCACTGTCATTACCTGGAGAAAAGGTGAGCACTGTTTGACCTG
>JBOFRC010000212.1:0-8716 GCA_051650825.1 Sarcina sp.
GTTATGCCTGGAGACCACATCGATATGGACGTTGAATTAATCACTCAAATCGCTATGGAAGAGGGATTAAGATTCGCTATCAGAGAAGGTGGAAGAACTGTTGGTTCAGGAGTTGTTACTACAATAATAGCGTAATTAATTCATTAATATAAATAGAGACTTTTTTAAGCTCAACAATGTGGGACTGGGTTGAATAACCTAGTCCTTTACATAGTCGAGGTTTGTTGACATAGACAAAGTTTTATGATAGTGTTATTAATGCAAATGAAGTCAAATATAGTAAATTAATTTACTTTATATATAGGAAAAACTGGAGGTGCTGAACTTGAGAGTAAAGGTAATTTTAGCATGCACAGAGTGTAAGCAAAGAAATTATAGTTCAATGAAAAATAAAAGAAACAATCCAAACAGAATAGAAATGAACAAATACTGCAAATTCTGTAAGAAACATACTCTTCACAGAGAAACTAAGTAATAGTATTATATTACTCATAGGGTATTAAGGATGTGAAACAAATGGCTGCAAATGGAAAAGTAAAAGAACCTACAGCAAAAGCAGTGGGTCCGATTAAATTTCTTAGAGAGGTTACGGCTGAAGTTAAAAGAATAACTTGGCCATCCAAAGAAGAAGCTAGAAAAGCAATAATAGCAGTTTTTATAGTTGTTATTCTTGCGGTTATTTTAGTTGGTAGCGTAGATTTTGTATTCAAAAACCTCTTTGAATTAGTATTTAAAATTTAATTTGAAAAGTAGGAGGTTTAAGGGCTGAAATGCCTTAAATTTAATATGAGTGAAACAGCAAAATGGTACGTAGTACACACATATTCAGGATACGAGAATAAAGTAAAAGCCACTATTGAAAAAACAATAGAGAATAGAAATGTTCACGGATTAATTTTTGATATGCAAATCCCTATGGAAGAGTATACTGAAGAAAAAGACGGGAAGATTAAAACTACTTTAAGAAAGAAGTTTCCAGGATATTTATTAGTTAAAATGCTTATGACAGATGAATCATGGTATATCGTAAGAAATACTAGAGGAGTAACTGGATTTGTTGGTCCAGGGTCTAAGCCAGTACCTCTTACTGATGAAGAGATTGAGTCAATGGGAGTTCAAGATGGATACGTTGATATCAACTTGGAGGTAGGAGAAACAGTTAAGGTAATTTCAGGAGCTATAAGTGGTCACATGGCTACTATCCAAGAAATCTGCCTTGAAAAATCTAAGGTTAAAGCCTTAGTCGACATGTTTGGTAGAGAAACTCTAGCTGAACTAGATTTTAACCAATTAGAAAAATTAGATTAGAGAATTTAGACGAAAGTCTTTATTAAGTGGGAGGGGAAACCCCGAAATCACCACAGTATAGGAGGAATAACTCATGGCTAAGAAAGTAACAGGAATGATAAAACTTCAACTTCCTGCAGGGAAAGCGACACCAGCACCACCAGTAGGACCTGCTTTAGGTCAACACGGTGTTAATATTATGGGATTCTGTAAGGAATTCAACGCAAAAACTTCAGATAAAGCTGGATTAATAATACCAGTAGTTATAACAGTATATCAAGATAGATCATTTAGTTTCATACTAAAGACTCCACCAGCTGCTGTTTTAATCAAGAAAGAATTAGGATTAGAAAGTGGATCAGGAGTTCCAAACAAAACTAAAGTTGGAAACTTAACAAAAGAGCAAGTTAAGAAAATTGCTGAAATGAAAATGCCTGACTTAAATGCAGCATCAGTAGAATCAGCTATGAAAATGGTAGCAGGTACTGCAAGAAGTATGGGTGTTACTGTAGAAGAATAAGATTCACATAAATAAGTGGGAGGTAAAAACCGCTATTACCACAGAGGAGGATTAACAATGGGAAAGAATTATGTAGAAAGTGCAAAATTAGTAGATAAGAATGCATTATATACTCCAGCAGAAGCTTTAGAGCTTTCTGTTAAAACTGCAAAAGCTAAGTTCGATGAAACAATCGAATTACACGTTAGATTAGGTGTAGACCCAAGACACGCTGACCAACAAGTAAGAGGTGCTGTAGTACTTCCACACGGAACAGGAAAAACTGTAAGAGTTTTAGTTTTCGCTAAAGGTGCTAAAGCTGACGAAGCTAAAGAAGCAGGAGCAGATTACGTTGGAGCAGAAGATTTACTTCAAAAAATTCAAGGTGAAAACTGGTTTGAATTTGATGTTGTAGTTGCAACACCAGATATGATGGGTGTAGTAGGTAGATTAGGTAGAGTCTTAGGACCAAAAGGATTAATGCCAAACCCTAAATCAGGTACAGTAACATTTGATGTAGCTAAAGCTATAGCTGATATCAAAGCTGGTAAAGTTGAATATAGAGTTGATAAAACTGCTATCGTTCACTGCCCAATCGGTAAAAAATCATTTGGTGCTGAGAAATTACACGATAACTTTAAATCATTAATGGATGCTTTAGTAAAAGCTAAACCAGCTGCTGCTAAAGGACAATACATTAAATCAGTTTCAGTTTCAGCAACAATGGGACCTGGAGCAAAAATAAATCCATCAAAAGTTTTAGACTAGTATAAATTAACTATTGACTTATCATTAATAATTAATTATAATAAAACTTGTCAAAAAAGTGAATGAAAGTTTCCGTAGACCGTAGGTACTGTAAAGTGTAACGCATGCAACCTACCGAGGTATTGATTTATATATTAAGTCTTCCTATGTCTACGGGGAGACTTTTCTTAATATATTAAGCAGTTTTTAACTGTGAGGAGGTGGACACACAGTGAACAAAAATAGACAAATGAAAGAAGCAAAAGTTGCTGAAATCAGAGAGAAATTAGAGAAAGCTCAAGCTGTAGTTCTTGCTAACTATCAAGGATTATCAGTAGAACAAGACACTGAGTTAAGAAAATCTTTAAGAGAAGCTGGTGTTGAATATAAAGTATACAAAAATACTTTAGTAACATTAGCAGCTAAAGAGCTTGGAATGGAAGGGTTAGTAGAATACCTAGAAGGACCAGTTTCAATAGCATTCGGATACGAAGATGCTACTGCTCCAGCTAGAGTTTTAAATAACTTTGCTAAAGAAAGCAAAAAGCTTGAATTAAAAGCTGGTATGGTTGATGGTGTTATCTACGATTCAGCAAAAATCAAAGTTCTTGCAGAGATTCCTTCAAAAGAAGTTCTTATTGCAAAACTTCTTGGAAGCATCAAGTCTCCAGTATCTAACTTCGCTTACTTATTAAGCGCTATAAAAGATAAAAAAGAGACAGAAGCAGAATAATTAACATAATTAATAAGAAAAATAAAAAATAAATTTAATGAAAGAAATTTCGGAGGTGCTAAAAATGACAAAAGATCAAATAATAGAAGCAATCAAAAATATGACAGTTTTAGAATTAAACGAGTTAGTAACAGCTTGTGAAGAAGAGTTCGGTGTAAGCGCTGCTGCTCCTGTAGCTGTAGCTGGTGTAGCTGGTGCTGCTGCTGCTGAAGAGAAATCAGAAGTAGACGTAGTATTAACAAACGCTGGAGCTAGTAAAATCAAAGTAATCAAAGTTGTAAGAGAAATCACAGGATTAGGATTAAAAGAAGCTAAAGAAATAGTTGATGGAGCTCCTAAAACACTTAAAGAAGCTGTAGCTAAAGAAGCTGCTGAAGAAATGAAAGCTAAATTAGCTGAAGTTGGAGCAGAAGTAGAATTCAAATAAGATTCTATTTTAAATAATAAATAGAGGTACTTTAATAGTGCCTCTTTTTTTTTGAGAATATTTAATTATGGTACTGTTGACAGAAAAGTAGTGCTATGGTACTATAATTAAATGTATTATTATTGTAGATAAGTATACGAAAAAATAAAAAGTTTTGAATAAAAATAATTTTTTTTGGTTATACTAAAAAGATGATATTGTATGCGGTCCGAAAGCTAAAGTCCTTAGGGAAAGTGCGCTTTTGGGTTATTTTAGTTTATACGAGGGGTGAATGTTGATGGTACATCCTATCCAAGTTGGAAAAAGAACGAGAATGAGCTTTGCTAAAGTTAAAGACGTAGCTGAAATGCCAAATCTGATAGAAGTTCAATTAGATTCTTATGATTGGTTTTTAGAGGCAGGTTTACAAGAGGTGTTTGATGATATAAACCCTATTGCAAACTTCACAGGTAACTTAGTATTAGAGTTTGTCGGTTATAATCTTGATATGGATAATATCAAGTACACAGTAGAGGAATGTAAAGAGAGAGATGCAACATATGCAGCTCCTTTAAAAGTTACTGTAAGACTTCAGAATGAAGAGACAGGTGAAATCAAAGAGCAAGAAGTATTTATGGGAGATTTCCCATTAATGACAGAACAAGGAACTTTCATTATCAATGGTGCTGAAAGGGTTATTGTTTCTCAATTAGTTAGATCACCTGGTGTATATTATAACTCAACTGTAGATAAAAACGGTAAGAAGTTATTTGGTGCAACAGTTATACCTAACAGAGGTGCTTGGTTAGAATATGAAACAGATTCTAATGATATTATCTATGTAAGAATAGATAAAACAAGAAAACTTCCTATATCAATCCTTGCTAGAGCAATGGGAATGGGAAGTGATCAAGAGCTTTTAGATTTCTTTGGAGAAGAAGAAAGATTTAAAGCTAGTATTGAGAAAGACAATACAAAAACAAAAGAAGAAGCATTACTAGAAATTTATAAGAGATTAAGACCAGGTGAGCCACCTACAGTGGATAGTGCTGTGTCACTTATAGATTCTTTATTCTTCGATGCTAAGAGATATGATTTATCAAAAGTTGGAAGATACAAATTTAACAAAAAATTAGCTTTAGGTCTAAGACTTGCTAATAAAATTGCTGCAGAAGATGTAGTTAATCCTTCAACAGGAGAAATCCTTGTTGCTAAAGGAGAAAAAATTTCAAGAGAAATATCAGAAGAAATTCAAAATGCTGGTATAAATTCTGTTGATCTTTTAGTAGAAGACAGAGTTATAAGAGTTATTGGTAACCACTTTGTTGATATACATAAGTATATAGATTTTGATATATCAGATTTAAAAATTAGAGAGTTAGTTCATTATCCAACTCTTAAAGAAATTTTAGACTCAACATCAGATGAAGCAGAGTTAAAAGTTGCAATCAAGAAAAATATAAATAAACTTATACCTAAGCATATAATCAAAGATGATATATTTGCTACTATTAGTTATGAGTTAGGTCTTCCATATGGAATAGGTGAGAAAGATGATATCGACCACTTAGGAAATAGAAGACTTAGAAGTGTCGGAGAATTACTTCAAAATCAATTCAGAATTGGTTTATCAAGAATGGAAAGAGTTGTTAAAGAAAGAATGACAATTCAAGACCAAGAAGCTATAACTCCACAACAATTAATTAATATTAGACCAGTTGCAGCAGCTATTAAAGAATTCTTTGGTAGCTCACAGTTATCACAGTTCATGGACCAAACAAACCCATTATCTGAGTTAACACATAAAAGAAGATTATCAGCCTTAGGACCAGGAGGTCTTTCAAGAGAAAGAGCTGGTTTTGAAGTAAGAGACGTTCACCATTCTCATTATGGAAGAATGTGTCCTATCGAGACTCCAGAGGGACCAAATATCGGTCTTATTAACTCATTAGCTACTTATGCTAGAGTTAATGAATATGGATTTATTGAAACTCCTTATAGAGTAGTTGATAAAGAAACTGGTGTTGTTACTAGTGAAATAAGATACTTTACAGCAAACGAAGAGGATAACTATCTTGTAGCACAGGCTAATGAACCACTTGCTGAAGATGGAACATTCTTAGATTCTAGAATAACAGCTAGAATTAAAGAAGATGTTGTAGTAGTACCTAAAGAAGATATAGATTTAATGGACGTTTCTCCAAGACAAATAGTTTCAGTTGCTACAGCAATGATTCCATTCTTAGAGAACGATGATGCATCTAGAGCTCTTATGGGATCAAACATGCAACGTCAGGCGGTTCCATTATTAAAACCTCAAGCACCAATAGTTGGTACAGGAATAGAATATAAAGCTGCGGTTGACTCAGGAGTTTTACCAAAAGCTAAAAATGCTGGTACTGTAGAATATGTAAGTGCTAATGAGATAAGAGTTAGAAGAGATTTAGATGGTGGAATGGATGTATACAGACTTCTTAAATTTAAGAGAAGTAACCAAGGTACATGTATAAACCAAAGACCTATAGTTGATAAAGGTGAAAAAGTTTCACAAGGTCAAGTATTATCTGATGGACCTTCAACAGATTTAGGTGAAATAGCTTTAGGTAAGAACATAAGAATGGGATTCATTACTTGGGAAGGATATAACTATGAGGATGCTATGCTAATTTCAGAAGAATTAGTTAGAGAAGACGTATTTACATCAATCCATATAGAAGAGTATGAATGTGAAGCTAGAGACACTAAACTTGGGCCAGAAGAAATTACAAGAGATATTCCTAACGTAAGTGAAGATGCTCTTAAAGATATTGATGAAAGAGGAATAATCAGAATAGGTGCTGAAGTAAGATCAGGTGATATTTTAGTTGGTAAAGTTACACCAAAAGGTGAAACAGAATTAACAGCTGAAGAAAGATTACTTAGAGCTATATTCGGTGAAAAAGCTAGAGAAGTTAGAGATACTTCACTTAGAGTTCCTCATGGAGAAGCAGGTATAATAGTTGATGTTAAAGTATTTACAAGAGAAAATGGTGATGAATTATCACCTGGTGTAAATGAATTAGTTAGATGTTATATTGCTCAAAAGAGAAAAATATCAGTTGGAGATAAGATGGCTGGACGTCATGGTAATAAAGGGGTTATCTCAAGAGTATTACCAGAAGAAGATATGCCATTCTTACCAGATGGTAGACCACTTCAAATATGTCTTAACCCACTAGGGGTTCCGTCTCGTATGAACATCGGGCAAGTTCTTGAAGTTCACTTAGGATGGGCAGCTAGTGCATTAGGTTGGCATATTGCTACTCCAGTATTTGATGGTGCTACTGAGGAAGATATTGAGAAGCACTTAGAAGAAGCTGGATATAATGCAGATGGAAAAACAAGTTTAAGAGATGGTAGAACTGGTGAAGAATTCGACAGTAGAGTTACAGTTGGAATAATGTATATTCTTAAACTTGCTCACTTAGTTGATGATAAAATTCACGCGAGATCAACTGGACCTTACTCACTTGTTACTCAACAACCTCTAGGAGGAAAAGCTCAGTTCGGAGGACAAAGATTCGGAGAGATGGAAGTTTGGGCACTTGAAGCTTATGGAGCAGCTCATACATTACAAGAGATTCTAACAGTTAAGTCAGATGACGTTGTAGGTAGAGTTAAAACATATGAAGCTATCGTTAAAGGTGAAAATATACCAGCTCCAGGAGTTCCTGAATCATTCAAAGTTCTTATTAAAGAACTTCAAGCTTTATGCTTAGATGTTAAAGTTTTAAATGACTCAAATGAAGAAGTTACTATTAAAGAGGCAGCTGATGAAGAAGCTGAAGAATTAGGTGTAAATATTTCTGGTACAGAAGATAGTACAGTAGTTGAAACTGAAACAGAAAGCTTAATTGGCGAAAATGAAATAGATGTTGAAGAAGAATTTGAAGATCTAGATAGTCTTGATGAAATAGATGTATTTACAGAAGACTTAGGATTAGATGATTTTGATGAAAATTAATATTGCATAAATAGGTTTTCTGCTAGCCATTAATTGGCAGAATGGTATTCTAAAAAAGAATAATCCCCTGCTATATTGATGGTGGGGGATTATTAAACTAACACATTAATAGGAAGGGAGGATACACCCTTGTTTGAATTAAATAATTTTGATGCTTTACAAATAGGGTTAGCATCTCCAGAGCAAATTAGAAATTGGTCTAGAGGTGAGGTAAAAAAACCTGAAACAATAAACTATAGAACTTTAAAACCAGAGAGAGATGGTCTTTTCTGTGAGAGAATATTTGGACCTATAAAAGACTGGGAATGTCATTGTGGAAAATATAAAAGAGTAAGATACAAAGGCGTGGTCTGTGATAGATGTGGAGTAGAAGTTACTAAATCAAAAGTAAGAAGAGAGAGAATGGGGCACATTGAACTTGCTGCACCAGTTTCACATATTTGGTACTTTAAAGGTATCCCATCAAGAATGGGATTAATCCTTGACATGTCTCCAAGATCATTAGAGAAAGTATTATACTTTGCATCATATATAGTAATAGATCCTAAAGAAACAGGATTATTAAAGAAGCAACTTCTTAATGAAAAAGAATATAGAGAAGCTTGTGATAAATATGGTGAAGAGAATTTCGAAGCTGCTATGGGAGCAGAAGCTATTAAAAGACTTCTTGCAGAAATAGATTTAGTTAGAGGTTCAATAGAACTTAAAGAAGAGCTTAAACAAAGCACAGGACAAAAGAAAGTTAGAATAATAAGAAGACTTGAAGTTGTAGAATCATTTAGAAAATCAGGAAATAAACCTGAGTGGATGATTGTGGATGTTATCCCAGTTATACCACCTGATTTAAGACCTATGGTTCAATTAGATGGAGGAAGATTTGCTACATCTGATTTAAATGATTTATATAGAAGAGTTATAAATAGAAATAACAGACTTAAAAAGTTATTAGATTTAGGTGCTCCTGATATTATCGTTAGAAATGAGAAGAGAATGCTTCAAGAAGCAGTCGATGCTCTAATAGATAACGGTAGAAGAGGTAGA
>JBOFRC010000213.1:0-20315 GCA_051650825.1 Sarcina sp.
TTATTTGATATCTAGTTTTCTAATACTCTTTAACCTAAGTTATATAAGATAGAAATAAGTAGTCTAATATATAATGTAAAAGCTCTTATATATTATAAAAGATGTATGTCTAAAATTTATTTATAAATGTTAGACTTTATATGTGCATATACAAATAAAATAGTTGTTTATTGAAACTATAGTATACATAAAACTTTTAACAAATTAATGACAAAATAAAAACAATTTATTATTTTTATGAATAAAAAAGACTGCATATGTATAATCAAATATTATATGCAGCCTAATAGGTATTAATTTATTAATTTAGAAAGTTTATTTTGGTAAAAAATGTGGAGTTCATGTAATGCTCTAGTACAAACAGTATATAAAAGGTTTCTTTCAGTTTCTAATGAATAAGTAGAATCATCTGCATCTGGAATTATAACTCCATCAAATTCTAAACCTTTTGCAATGTAAGAAGGAATTATTGTTAAACCTTTTGTATAAGAACTATTTTCATCTATAATTAAATTAATATCTTCAATTTGCTTATCTAAAGTTTCAAAAAGTATTTTAGCAGTTTTAGCAGTCTTAGGAATAATGGCTATAGATTCTAATTTTCTACTTTTCATTTCATTTATAGTTTTTACAATATCCTGTGTTAGGGTATTAGTTTTATTTAATTGGACATCTAGACCATTCCTGTCAATTGCTTCTACAGTTTCTTTAGTTACTAAGATATTTTTAGCAAAATCAGTTATATTTTTAGTTGATCTATAACTTTTTGTAAGTGTTAGAACTTCTGAGTTATCAAAAATATTGTAGATATCTTCTTTAGTACTTACATTAGTATTATTAGAAATTCTTTGATTTAAATCTCCAAGAATAGTAGAAGAAGCCTTATCAAAAGTTCTTTTAATTATTGTATAAAATAGAGGACTATAATCTTGACATTCATCAATAATTATATGTTGTATATTAGAAAAATCTCTAAATCCTTCCATATAGCAGCGAATAAATAAAATTGGTACAATATCCTCAAACCTTACAAATAATTCATTTAAACTATTTAATGTATAATTTCTTATAATATCTATATTTTGAAAATCTTTTTTTGTTATAGAATTTAAGAAAAGCTTGTAAATTTCAACTGGATTTATAACTTTAAACATTTCATCAACTTGATTAGTAACTTCTGTATAAATATATCCATTAAAATCGCTACCATGATCTATTACGTTGAATCCAAAATCTGAAGCGTTATTTCGCTTAGATTGTTTTAGATATTTAGTTTCTACCTGAGAAATTAAACTTTCTTTTAAGTTTTCAATTCTAGGAAGGTATGAAATTCCTTTAAATCTATCAACAAAAGTTTCTCTTACTTTAGATTTTCTTATTATGATTTCTCCACCAAGTACAATATCATTAAAATGAGGTAATAGATTTGGTAGAGTAGAGCAGAAGTCTTCTAATAGTTTGTTAAAATCAGAACTATTTTTAAATTTAGTTGCTAGGTCTCTAGTTTTAAAATCGCCATTAGAATTAGAATATATAAATTCAAGATATGAATGTTTTTTTTCATATTCATATTTTGATGGTAAGTGTGCTCTATAAAATTGTTCAAATGTTGTTTGCTTAATGTTTTCCTCACCAAGACCTGGAAGTACATCAGAAATATAATCACTAAAAACATCATTAGGGGAAAAAATTAATATATTATCAGCTTTCATACTTTTTCTATGTTTATAAAGTAAATAAGCAGCCCTATGCATAGCAATAGATGTTTTACCTGAACCAGCGCAACCCTGTAAAATAAGCGTATTAGCTGAATCATTACGTATTATTTCATTTTGTTTTTTCTGAATAGAGGAAACTATATTTTTCATTTTATCTGAAGTATTAGATGATAAAACTTCTAATAAAGATTCGTCATGTAAATTAGAATTTGACTCATGTATAAATTTCAATTCACCATTTTTTATATTGAATTGTCTATTAAGAGTAATTTCACCTAGAATTTCACCATTAGGTGTTTGATATTTTGCATCTCCTATTTCATAATCGTAGAACATATTTGCAATTGGAGACCTCCAATCAAGAACTAAAAAGTCAAAGTCATCTTTCATTATACTTGAAATTCCTATGTAAAAGCTTTCGCTAAAGCTATCTCCATTTTCTTTAAAATCCATTCTAGCAAAATAAGGTGAGTTTTTTTGTATTTGTAAGGTATTTATTTTTGTCTTATTTTTAAGATATAGTTTTTCTTGCATAGCCATATCTTGGTTGAAATTTTGTATTTCTATTTCATCAAGTTCACTAAAGTTACTCCAAAAGTGTTTTCTATCAGTTTTGATATCATTACTTTGTTTATCAGAAGTTACCCCGAAACTTGCAAGCATATCGTTTATTGTTTTTATTGTAGCATTTAAATATTGTATTTCATCTTCTTTTTTTAAACCTGCAGTCATAAAAAATCTCCTATCATTAAAATTCTTAGTTATTATATCATAAACTATATTTTAGGTCAGTTGAAGAATAATTTTAATATTAAAATATTTTTTTTAGAAAATTAAAAATATTAAAAAAGACAGTAGCCATATATGAAAATTTCTTATGTGGCACTGTCTTTATATTTTTAAATTTATAGTGGAAGAGTGTAAAGTAATTTTTCAAGCTCATTAATTTTATTAATTACAGCAAGTCTCTTCTCATAAAGTATTTGTTCATCACAATTTCCTGAACGAACATAGTTTCTGTAGTCATCATCAAGTTTTTTTAATTCTAAAAGATGTGTTTTATGATCTATGCCAGCATTTTTCATTTTTCTTAATGCTATCATATTTGTAACTTTAGATTTTTTATCATTAATAGCTACAAAACGACCAAATTCTTCAAGAGAAACATTTTCATTGATATCTACGTATTCTTCAAAATTTGACATTTAAATCACCTCAAATTTGATTTTATATTCTTTTTATTATATTCCCAGCAAATTCTGCTATTCCAGAAGCTTTACTTTTATTTAGTTCTTGAGGAAGTTTATCAAGATCTATTACTTCGTTACGTCTTATAAGAGTATTAATATATTCTTTTACTTCTCTATGATTTGCATTTTCTATAGGAACTTCGTACATCACTTCTTTTGTAATTTCAAAGTTTATACATGCTGTATTAGTTGTACTTGAAATATTAAGATTTGATATCCACTCGTCTTTAGCTAAATTGTTTTTTATAATATTAACTTCTTCTTCTATTTTAGTACCATCACATAATTTAAAATCAACAGTTTTTCTAGGAATATAAAATTCTATGTAAGGTATTCCGTTGTTATCTCTAAATATATTTAATTTTTCTACTTCTCTATAGTTATTGCAAAATACTAATAACATTAAAATCACTCCTCTATGTTGCAGGGCTAATAATAAAATAATATTTTATCTTAGCTGCATTTGTAAATTATAACAGATTTAAGTAGAGGAAGAATTTTAAAAAGATAACGATTTATTTTAATTATGTGCAAAGTAATAAGGTTTAAACAATAAAAGTAATTAATAATTTAATTTTTTATTGAAACAAAGGAAGAATTTTCAGAATATGAATAAAATGTTTACAAAATGAATTGCTTGTTAAATTTAACTAAAAATGGTGATAAATGGTAATTGATAATATATAATCAATAGAGATGAGAATATCAATCAAAGGGGGAGGAAATCATAGAAATTTTAAAAAAAATGCTACAACTTATTTTATCAATATTTTTGTTATCGATGTTTGTTTTTTATATGTCAAGGCTATCTCCTGGGGATCCGCTTAAATCATATTATGGTGAGACTATAGAGCAAATGAGTACAGAGACAAAAGAGTTAGCAACTAAAAAACTTGGACTTGATAAACCAATACATGAGCAATATCTAATATGGATTCAAAATGCTCTAGATGGAGACCTTGGAATTTCTTATAAATATAAAGCGCCTGTAATGGAGGTTATAGGAGATGTTTTTGTTAATACGATTATATTAGGGGTAATTTCGTATATATTAACATTTGTTTTATGTACTTTATTAGGTATATTTTGTGCGTTAAATGAAGGAAAGTTCTGGGATAAACTAGTCTGTACTATAGGTAATATATTGAATGCAATTCCTCCGTTTTGGATAGCACTAGTTTTAATTTTAGTTTTTAGTATAAACTTAAATATTTTACCTAGTAGTGGTGCTTATGCTATTGGGGAAAAAAATAATATCGTCAGTAGAGTACAACATTTGATACTACCTCTTATAATAATGGTTTTAGGGCATCTTTGGTACTATGCTTATATGATTAGAAATAAACTTTTAGAGGAAATTAGAGAAGATTATGTTTTACTTGCAAAGATTAAGGGGTGTACTAATAAAGTTATAATATTTAAACATTGTTTTAGAAATATTTTACCATCACTTGTAACTATTATGGCAGTATCTGTTCCGCATATTATTGGAGGAACGTATGTTGTTGAGAAAGTATTCTCATATCCAGGGATGGGATCTTTGACATTTGAAAGTGCTAAATATCATGACTATAACATGCTTATGGTTCTTTGTCTTATAACAGGTGTAGTTATAATAATTAGTAATCTTATAGCGGAACTTATAAATAATAAAATAGACCCAAGGACAAAGCAGTGTAGGGGGGAATACTTTGAAGTTACAAAAAAATGATTTTGAAATGGTAGGTTCTAATTATATTTTAGAAGATAATGTTTCAAAAAAAATTAAAATAAAAAAGAAATATCCATACATTTCTATAATTGTGTTAGTAGTAATTATACTTTTATGTTTATTTGCAGATGTTGTTATGAATCATAATCCTTTGTATTTAAATCTTAAAGATGTATCAGTTGCACCTAATAGTATTTACTATTTTGGAACGGATACTATGGGTAGGGATATTTTTTCAATGATATGGTATGGAGGAAGAATTTCTCTTTTTATAGGAATTTTAGCAACTATTATATCAACAACAATAGCTATAATTTATGGCACAATTAGTGCTATTTCAAATAAATATATAGATGACATCATGATGCGGGCAACAGAAATCTTATTAACGGTTCCATCAATATTAGTAATTATATTTATACAAGGTATTGTTGGAAGCACTAATGTAGTAAGCCTCGCTGTAGTAATAGGATTTACTAGTTGGATGAATATTGCAAAAGTTGTTAGAGCAGAAGTTAGTCAAATAAAGAATAGTGAATATATTTTAGCAGCCAAAGCTATGGGAGGTAATTTTTTTCATATTCTAAAAGAACATCTTATATTAAATTTTATTCCTGCAATTATGTTTATGATAGTTACTAATGTAGGTGCAGCAATTGGAACTGAGGCAACACTTAGTTTCCTTGGTATAGGACTTCCTGTTGAAGTTGTTTCATGGGGAAGTATGCTTTCTTTAGCAGAAGGTGCTCTTTTATCAAACTTATGGTGGATTATTGTAATTCCAGGAGTTTTCTTAGTTATCACACTTCTTACAATTACGAATATAGGTAATTACTTAAGAGGTATTGCAAATAAAAAACAAAGTAATTTATAAAAGTAGGGGGAACTTAAATTATGAAAAGAAACAAAATAAAATTATTAGGTCTTGCAGCTGTGTTAGCATTATCATTTACCTTTATGGCATGTGGTGGTGGAGAAAAAACTGTAGATGGTGCAAAGCCAAGTGTTGAGCAAAAAAAGAATACATTAGTTTATGGAAGTGGAGATTATACAACTATAAATCCAGTAACTAATGATAGTAGTGAATTAGATACAGTGTTATTTGCAGGTCTTGTAGCGCGAGATGGAGATGCTAATATAATTCCAAATATAGCGGAGTCTTGGGAATTAGATGAGGCTAATATGACTTATACATTTAAACTAAGAAATAATGTTAAATTTCACGATGGTAAGCCTTTAACAGCTAATGATGTTAAATTTACTTTTGAAGCAATAATGAATCCTGATAATATGGCTGCAAGAGCAAGTGCTTTTGAAGAAGTAAAATCAGTAGATGTTGTATCTGATACTGAGCTTAAAGTAGTTTTAAAAGAACCTAATGCTGCAATTTTAGATGCTTTAACAGTAGGAATAGTTCCAAAGCATATATTAGAAGGACAGGATATTAAAACAGCAGATTTTAATACAAAGCCAATTGGAGCAGGTCCTTATAAGTTAGAAAGTTGGGATAAAGGTCAAAACATTGTAATGGTAAAAAATGATGATTATTTTGAAGGTGCTCCTAGTATAGAAAAAATAATTTTTAAAATAGTTACGGATGATAAGGCTCTTGCAATGCAAATTAAGTCAGGTGAACTTGATTTAGCACAAGTTACGCCAAAAGATATGAAAGTTATAGAAAAGCAAGAAAACTTAGAAGTATATAAAATGGTTACAGCTGATTATAGAGGAATAATGTATGATTTTAATTCACCATTATTTAAAAATAATAAAGGATTAATTAATGCTTTAAACTATGCTGTAGACAGACAAGCTATTTTAGATAGTGTTTTATTAGGATATGGTAAAGTGGCATATTCACCTCTTCAAATGGGAGATTACAATAACAAAGATATGGAGAAGTTTGATTATAATCCAGCAAAAGCTCAAGAAGAACTTGAAAAACTTGGATTTAAAAAAGGTTCAGATGGAGTATATGAAAAGAATGGGGAAAAACTTACATTTGAAATAGTTTGTGGAGAAGGTGACCAAGTTAGAATAGATATGGCTACTATATGTGCACAATCATTTAATGAAATTGGTGTAGCAGCAAAAGTTGCAGTAAAAGCAAAGGTTGATTGGGGTAATGAAGATTGTTATTTAGTTGGATGGGGAAGTCCATTTGACCCAGACGATCATACTTACAGAGTTTTTGGAACAGGATTATCAACTAACTATAATAATTATTCAAATACTAAAATTGATGAGATTTTGAAAAAAGCAAGACAAACTTATGATAATGATGAAAGATTAAAGTATTATAAAGAATTCCAAGAAGAGCTTGCAAAGGATATGCCTTATACATTTATAAATTATTTAGAGGCTATGTATGTTGCAACCGATAATTTAAAAGGAATAGATAAAGATGTAGTTCTTGGGCATCATGGTGCAGGGATATTCTTCAATGTTGATGAGTGGTCATTAGAAGCTGAATAACCTAAATTTGATTCAGGTGGAGTGAGAGCTTCATCTGAATTTTTAGTAAAATTCTATTTTAAAAGGAGCTTTATTGATGAATAAAATATTGGAAGTTAAAGGTTTAAGTGTTGAAATAAAGATACAGCTAGGTATAGTTAAAGCTGTTAGAAATGTTGACTTAGAATTAAATGAAAATGAAATTCTAGCAATAGTAGGAGAATCAGGATGTGGAAAAACTATATTGTGTAAGAGTATACAAGGAATATTACCTAAAAATGCTGAGATAGTAAATGGAGAAATTCTAGTAAATGGTGTGAAAAAAGAAAGTAAAAGTTTAGATGGAATTTCAATGATATTCCAAAATCCTATGACTTCTCTTAATCCTACAATGAAAGTTGGCAATCAAATTTTAGAGGGAATAGTTAAAAGAACTAAAATGAAAAAAGCTGATGCTAAGAAAAAGGCTATAGAATATATGGAACTTGTGGGAATAGAACAAGCAAGGGATAGATATGACTGTATGCCACATGAATTTTCAGGTGGGATGAGACAAAGGATAGTTATAGCAATAGCACTCTGTACAGAACCTAAAATACTTATAGCTGATGAACCAACTACGGCTTTAGATGTAACTATACAAAAACAAATATTAAGATTGATACTTAAACTTAGAGAAGATATTGGATTATCAGTAATATTTATTACACATGATTTATCTATAGTGTATAACATAGCTGATAGAGTTGCTGTTATGTATGCTGGCAAAATAATTGAAGTTGGTAAAAAAGAAGAGATATTTGAAGATGCTAAACACCCTTATACAAAAGCACTTCTAGAGTCATTACCATCAGATAATATTAATAAAAAACTTAAAACATTAGAAGGAGCACCACCAAGTCTTATTGACATTAAAGCAGGGGATAGTTTTGCTATTAGAAATAAAAATGCTATAAGAATTGATTATTTTGAAGAGCCTCCTATGTTTGAGGTTAGCAAAACTCATAAAGCAGCAACATGGCTTTTGCATCCTATGTATGAAGAAGTTAATAATGTGGAAAAAGTAGAAAGGGTAAAAAATGCATAATAATAAAATTATTTTAAGTCTTAAAAATGTTAATAAGAAGTTTAAGTTAGGAAGTAAAGCTTATATACAAGCTTTAGATGATATTAGTTTTGATTTATATGAAGGAGAAGTTTTAGGGATTGTAGGAGAATCAGGGTCTGGTAAATCTACATTAGGTAGAAGTATATTAAGAATAAATGAAATAAATACAGGGCGTATAGAGTTTGAGGGGATAAATATAGCATCAAAAAAAGAATATATGAAAAATAAAGATATGATAACTAGTAAGATACAAATAATATTTCAAGATTCAACGTCTTGCTTGAATCAAAGAAGAAATATTTTAAGTATTATATCAGAACCTCTTAGAATAAAAAATGCTTTTAATAGTAAAGAAGAACTTTATAAAAAGGTATTAGAGGTAGCAAAAAAAGTTGGAATAAATGAAGAGGATTTATATAAGTATCCTTCAGAAATTTCAGGGGGGCAAAGACAAAGAGTGTCTATAGCTAGAGCTCTTATAGTAAAGCCAGCGCTTTTAGTAGCTGATGAACCTATAGCATCATTAGATGTTTCTATGCAAGCACAAATTGTAAATCTATTAAAAGAACTTAAAGAAAAAGAACATTTAACAGCGCTTTTTATAGCTCATGATTTATCTATGGTTAGATATATAAGTGATAGAATAATAGTAATGTATAAAGGAAGAATAGTTGAGATTGGGAAAACACAGGAAATTTATGAAAACCCTATTCATCCATATACAAAGTTACTGATATCATCGAGGTTATCAGTTAATTTTAAAAATAGTTTGTTATCAATAGAAACAAGTTTTAATGAAGAAGATGAGGAATTTAATTTTAATAATTCAAAGCTTATTGAAGTTTGTGAAGGACATTTTGTAAGAAAAAGTGAATAAAGATAGAGCTTACATAAGCAGTATAATACTTTTTGTTTGTGTAAGTTCTTTTTCTTATTTAGGGGTTAATCTGAATGTTAATAAGAGATTTAAAGTGTGTTTAGGTCTTTAGCTGAATTGAGTCTAAGTTTATGATATACTAAGCGTATTTGATTAAAAGATTAGAAGAAGGTGGAAGTTATTAGAATAAATAAGTTACTTAGCAATTATGGATATTGTTCAAGAAAAGATGTTAGAAAACTAATAGATGATGAAAGAATTATTATAAATGGAAAGCTTGCAGAGCAAGGACAGTGGGTAGAAGTTGATGATGAGGTTTTAGTTGATGGAATAAAAGTAGAAAAAAAAGAAAATATTTATCTTGTTCTTAATAAACCTGTTGGAATAATTTGTACAGCAGATGAAAATAAAGATAATAATATTATTAAATATATGAATTGCGAAGATTACATATTTCCTGTTGGTAGACTTGATAAGGATTCTCAGGGGTTAATTATTTTAACTAATGATGGCGAACTTGCAAATAAAATTTTAGAAGCTGAAAATGGTCATGAAAAAGAGTATATAGTGCAAGTTGATAGGGAAATAAATGAAGATTTTATATATAAAATGTCCAATGGATTAGAGATAGATGGACAAGTAACTAAAACTTGTTATGTAGAAAAATTAGAAAACACTATTTTTAAAATAATTTTAACACAGGGACTAAACAGGCAAATTAGAAAAATGTGCTTAAAAATTGGATATAAAGTTCAAAAACTTGAACGTATAAGGATTTTGAATATTGAAATAGAAAATTTAGAGTATGGAAAATTTAGAGATATAACTTGTGATGAGTTAGAAAAGTTAAAACAAATTATAGATTAGTAAGTATTATTAAGAATACATTAATTAAGTTAAAGTTTGCCAAAAATGTTAGAAATATAGGAAATTTCGTATATAATGATAAGAGTTAAATTAGCGGTAAATGTTAGTTATTTTTATATGGAAATAGAATACAGATTAAATTGTTAACAAAATAAGCATTTATTTAAAATAATGTTAAAAATATGCGGGTAAAAATATTATTTATTTTGTTTTATTTTCACTATTTTTATATTATAATAATATTCGCAATTGAAAAATTTTTATTAAAAGCAAGTAATAGGAGGTTAGGTATGGAAAAGTACAAAATAGTTCATTTAGAAAAAAAATATTGGGGAGAAATGGCCGCCATATATCATAGTTCAATTAAAACAGGAATAACTACTTTTCAAAGGACCGTACCTAGCTACGAGGAATGGATAGAGGCGCATCTTGAAGAGTTTAATATTTTATTATTAGAAGACGAAAAAGTGATAGGATTTGCTGCACTTACAGCGATTAATAGCAAGATACAATATAGAGGTGTAGCAGAATTAAGTATTTATATAAAAGAAGGACAGCGTGGAAAGGGAATAGGAACTATTCTTTTAAGTGAACTTATAAAAAGGTCAGAAGATGCTGGAATTTGGACTTTACAGGCTACAGTATTAGAAGACAATATAGGTAGCAAAAAATTACATGAGAAATGTGGATTTAGAGAAGTTGGTTACAGAGAAAAAATTGCTAGGACTATTTTTGGAGTGTGGAAAGATACTTATCTAATGGAGAGAAGAAGTGAGATTGGTATTGCAGAAGTAATCGATTTTAACGTAATAATAGAATCAGAAAATCAAATGTATGATTTAGAAGAAGTTATGCTAGAAGCATAACTTTAATATAAGACTGTGTTATGGCAGAAGTTAAATTCTGTTCTAATGCAGTCTTTTGTATATTCATTTATAAATATTAGACTATAAAGTTGGAGTACTTTCTCAAAGTTAAGAAAAAAGTAATTATTAGGAAGAAAAAATTATGTAGAATATTAGTATAAGAATGATTAGTAAAAGAGGGATAGAGTGAGAAATAAATTTTTAACCTTAATAGTCATAATAATTTTAATGAGTGGAGCACTTATATCATGCACTAATAAAGATGTTGATGATAAATTACAAGCATCAACTATTAATGAATTTGATTTAAAAGCTGATGATAAAGATTTAGATAACGAAAATATAGAAAATTCAATACAAAAAACAATAGATGATAAGAATAGTGAAACAAAGATAGAAGAGATCAAATTTGATGAAAGTTTAAATAACTATTATGATGAGAATAAAAAATATCTTTTGTCAAAAGATAATAAACTTATGTATAGAGGATATCAAGAAAATGGTTTTGAACTAACTAAACAAAATGAAGATAAGGAACATTTAATTCTAAATTATACAGGAAGAATGATAGATGGGTATGGTGAAGATGAAAGAGGAGAGAGAACTTTTAAATTAGAATATTATTTTCATAAAGATGTAAAGGGAAATCCAATTGCTTATGAAAGAATAAGAAATAAGGATTATATGGTAGAGAATAAAGATATATTAATATCTCCGATAAAAAATTATATTGTTCTTTGGGGAGAGATGTTTGCTGGAAAAGAGTGGACACAGAGTGTTAGTATGCAAGGGGTAAAATATACAGCTGAAACTAAAATTTTAGAGTATACTAAAGATATGTATAAATTAGAAACTACAATAGAACAATTTAATGGAACTAAAGAAACATATAAAGAAATTCGTACTTATGAAGTTAATAAGGGGCTTACAGAAATAGTTTGTGTCTTAGGTGATGAGACAAATATTATAAGTAGTGCTACCTTACAAAATTAAATTGGTATTTAAGTGAAATTTAAAAAATTTCACTTTTTTTTTGAGATAATTTCCAATTTAATTTATAACAATAAGGAAATTTTCAGAGAATATCAATGTGGTTGAAATAAATTTGTTAATAATTTATAATTTAGAGTAGTATTTTATGAAACAAAAGATGAGTAGGAGAGAGTTTATGAATGGGAGAAGAATAATTACTACACTAGCAATAACGGGGGCTATTGTTGGCGGAGTACATGTAGGAGCAAAAGCTCAAACTTTCAATCAAGCTATAGTTGGAAATTTAGGTGGTTATCCTGAATTACACATGAGAAGTAGTGCGACTATTAATAGTTCTATTATTGGAGAACTTCCAAAGGGAGCAACAGTTAATATAATTGCGCAAAATAATGGATGGTCTAAAGTTAACTATGAGGGAATGATAGGTTTTGTTAGTAGTTATTATTTGAATAATAACAGTAACAGCAATAATAATAGCGGTAATAGTAATAGCAATAATGAAAACAGTAGTAGTCAGGGGAATTCAAAGACAATTTATACAAACTATAATATTAGCGTAAATGATTATGCTAAGTTGCAAAATAATGTTTGGAAAGATATACCTGTATCTACATATGAGCAGTATATAAATCCTAATAACTACTCAAGTAAATATGAATTTTTAAGAATTGATAGATATAGAGATATTAATGTTAGTCAGCTAAATCAGGTGCTTTCAAATAAAGGAGTTCTTGAAGGGCAAGGTCAAGTTATTAATAATGCTGCTAAAAGATATAATTTAGATCCTTTATATTTAGCGGCACAAACAATATTAGAAACAGGATATGGTGAGAGTGCATTAGCTTCAGGAGTTACAATTGATTCTATAGCTAATACTAATGAACCTATATATCAAAATGGACAACTTGTGGGATATCAAATGATAAAACTTCCAAAGCCTGTAACTGTATTTAATTTATTTGGTATAGGTGCTCAAAATAATTTACCTGGATTTAGTAATAGAGCATTAATATTAGGAACTACTTATGCGTATCAACATGGGTGGACAAGCATTCCAAGAGCGATATATGGAGCAGCTAATTTCCTATCTAATATTTATGTTAACAATCCTAATGTTAATCAAAACACACCATATAAGTTAAGGTATATACCTAATTCTAATGCTATATGGCATGAATATGCTACTATAGCGAGTTATGGTCAGCAGATTGGTCGTCTTATAAGTCAGTATAGTTATATATATAGTAATAATGATACCTTCTTATTTGATAAACCTGTTTTTAATTAATCTACAAGTAGTATATTTTTAAACAAATAATTATGAAAATATTAAGAATACTCTATATTTATAGAGTGTTCTTTTTTTATGTAGAATTTTATTATATAATACATAGTAAAATTAGTTATAAATTGGAAAAATATTTGGTTAGTTATAGGAATTTAGAAGTTTTAAGATATAACATTAGGAGGCGTATTTTAAAATGATAAAAAACTTGCGTGATTTAGAGGGAAATGAACTAGAAGTATTACAAATATTTATGGGCGAAAATGGTAAAAAACTTAAAAAATCAAAAATTTATAGTATTTTTGATATTAATAATAGAGAGACTTTTATTTTATTTGATAGAAAAGAAATAAAGGCTTTAGTTACATTAAATCTTGATGAAGTGCTTTATAAAAAAATAATATATATTAAAAATATTTTATATAAAACTAATATTGATTTGCAAAAGTTAATGGATTTACTTAAGGAAAAAGGGATAATAAGTAACTCTAAATTAATTTTTAATTTAGACGGCGAAAAATTTTCTGATATGTTTGGTGAATATATAGAAAGTTATTCTATAGTAGAGATGGAAATAGAAATTGAAAGTTTTGAAAAGTATAAAAATATATGTAGCAATTTTACTTTTGAACATTTGAATATAGCTAATAAGATGAAGTTTAAAGCAATTGTAAATGAAAGTTTTGAAATGGTTCCTAATTCTAAAACTATTAATGAAGAAGAAGTTCAGGAATATATAGAAGATATTAATATGGAGAATGAATATTTATTTGTAAAAGAAAATAAAAATGATATAGGCTTTGTAGAGATAAAAGTAGAAAAGTCGATAGCAGAGATTAGTTTAGGGTTTATAAAAGAAGAAAGGGGAAAGAATAAGGGGACTTTACTTCTTTGTGATGTGGTAAATTATTTGAGGAAAAAGGATGTAAAAAAAGTAAAACTTTTTTGCGCGAGTAATAACTATAGAGCTTATAATTTGTATAAAAAATTTGGTTTTAGTAAAGTTAAAGTAGTCAGTCAGTGGAGTTACTAAATTTAACTATATTTAGTAATATGTTATAATTAACAATGAGGTAAATTTTGGAAGGGAGATGCTTATGAAATACTTTGACTGGATAAATGAAGATATATTTTATAAAAAAGCCCAAAATTTTAATAAATTTAGCGAAAAGAATATTTTGAAGTTTGCTGTAGGTGCAAATTTATATATGAATGGACTTATGGATATTGTTAATAAAATATCTAGTAGAACTATCGAAGGGGTAGGCTGTATAACTATATGTTTTGAGGATTCTATTAGAGAATGTGATGTAGATGATGCTATGAAAAATATTTCTATAAATTTAGATAAACTTTCAAATATGATTATAGAAGAGGAAATAGATATTGATAAAATTCCTCTTTTATTCATTAGAGTTAGAAATATAGAGCAATTTAAAGCTTTTACAGACATGCTTACAAAAAAACAGATAGATTTGCTTACAGGATTTGTTTTTCCAAAGTTTGATACTATTAATGCAAAAGAATATATATATCAAACAGAATATTTAATTGATAAATTTGATAGTAAATTATATATAATGCCCATTTTAGAAAGTGAAGAAATAATATATAAAGAAACTAGATTAGAGAAGTTATTAAAAATAAAGAGATTATTAGATGAGATAGAACCTTTAGTTTTAAATATTAGAGTTGGAGGAACTGATTTTTCATCAAAGTTTGGACTAAGAAGAAGTGTAAATAGTACTATATATGATGTTAGAGTGGTTAGTGATTGTTTAATAGACATAATAAACGTTTTTGGAAGAGAATGTGGAAATTATATAATTTCTGGACCGGTATGGGAATATTTTAACGAAGATATTAATTCGAAGGAAATAAAAGGTCTTCTAAATGAACTAAGACTTGATGGAGAAAATGGTTTTTTTGGAAAAACAATAATTCATCCAACTCAAGTAAAACATGTGAATATAAGTTTTTTAGTTGAATATGAAGAATTTATTGATGCTAAAAATATTTTAGGTACAGGAAGTAAAGGTGGAGTTTTTAAAGGTTTTAATAATAACAAAATGAATGAAGTATCACCACATTATAATTGGGCTAAAAAAATTATTCAAAGATCTGAAGTTTTTGGAGTTTTAAAGCCTGGAATTAGTAGAGATAAGGTGTATTTTTATAGAAATAGATTTGATTTTAAAAATGTTCAATTTATATGAAGCTAGGGGATTTTGATTATGCAGATTAAAATAGAAAAAAATAAGTACAATTTAGAGTTAGAAGATTTAATAACCATGGGAAAAAGAGCGAATAACACAAAAAGAAATTTTCTTTTTATAAGTAAGCTTTTAGGAAAACACATAGCTATAAATCCAAAAATATGTAGGATTGCAGGCACACTACTTGCAGCTAACTTTATAGGAAATCAACGTTTTGATATAGAACTTTTAGATATATTACAAGGTAAAAAATTGTTAGGTCAAGATGTTACTCGGTATACTTATGAATCTAATGAAAAAGTTTTAGTTCTAGGGTTTGCAGAGACAGCTACAGGACTTGGAATGGCAGTGGCAAGTTCGATAAAAAATAGTATTTTTATGACTACTACTAGAGAGTGTATAGAAGATATTAATCCTGTTTTGAAATTTGAAGAAGAACATTCACATGCTACAACTCATAAATGTTTTGTAGAAGATAAAGTGTTTTTTGAAAATATAGATAGGATAGTATTAGTAGATGATGAAATTACTACTGGAAAGTCTATGCTTAATATAATAAAAGAACTTAAGGCTATCTTAGGAATTAAAAAATACAGTATACTTAGCATTTTAGATTGGAGAAATGATATTTATTTAGAGAATTATGATAAGTTTAAAATAGAAGAGGGGATAAATTTAGAGGTTGTATCTTTAATGGCAGGAAAAATTGAAAATTCTAGCACAGAGGTATTTAAAGACACGGATGGTAAAGAAATTTTAGAAAAAGCAGAAATTACAAATTTAGAATGTTTTGAAATGGAAAGTCATAAGGCAAATGGTTGCAATACTTTTTATATAAAAGATACAGGTAGATTTGGGACAACTTATCAAAAAATTAAAGAAATTGAAAAAAATTGCGAATGTGCAGCATTGAAAATAAACAATTATATAAAGACAACAGATAAAATTTTAGTTGTAGGACATGGTGAAAATATCTATATTCCTTCAAGAGTTGCTGATTATTTAGGTAATAATTGTGAATTTAAAACTACAACTAGAAGCCCTATTTATTGTCAACAGACGCAGGATTACCCTGTTAAAGAAAAACACTATTTTTATGATAGGGGTGTTAAATATTATTTTTATAATAAGGAAAGTATAGAGAAAGAATTTGATATAGTTATATTTTTAGTAGAAACAGACCTTGATATTAAACTAACAAAAAATACACAAATATTTAAACTTTAAGATATTGGGGGAACGATTATGAATTTATTGAAGGGTTCTTATAAAAGCGATTGTGAGTTTCTTCTAAAAGATTTAAATAACATGTTAGAAGAAATTAGTATAGAAAAAAAAGAAGAACTTATTGCAAAAGGAATTAGCTACTCTAATTTTATATCTAGAGAAATTGATTTAGGGATAGAAATAGATACTTTATTTTTAAATATGTTAGAGACGAAAAAGGGATTGATAGCTAATTATATTGCTATGGTAGCAGAGCAAATTTATTTAGAAAAAGGTAATGATTTAGTTTTAGTTTCACTTGCAAGAGCAGGAACTCCTTATGGAATATTGATAAGACGATATTTGAAATTTAAATATAACGTTGATATAAAGCATTATAGTGTATCTATTATACGGGGAAAAGGAATAGATTTTAATGCAATAAAATATATTATTAAGCAGAATAAAAATTGTGATATACAATTTGTTGATGGATGGACAGGAAAAGGTTCTATAATAAATGAATTACAGAGATCTATTTTAAAATTTAATGAAGATTTTGATTGTTCATTAGATTTTTCTCTAGCTGTAATAGCAGATCCAGCTAAAGTTTCTAAGTATTATGGTACAAGGGAGGATATTGCTGTTCCAAACTCTATATTAAATTCGACTGTAAGTGGTCTAATAAGCAGAACAGTTCTAAATTCTAATTTTATAAAAGAAGCTGATTTTCATGGGGCTATAAATATAAAATATTTAAAACATGATTATTCAAATATTTATGTAGATAAAATATCAGAAGAGTTTAAAAGTCTAGATTATATTAATTTATTTAGAGAAGAAACTGATTTAAATTATGCAAGAAAGGTTGTACTTGATATTAAGTCGAAATATCAAGTACAAGACATAAATAAAATAAAGCTTAGTATAGGAGAGGCAAGTAGAGTGCTTTTAAGACGAAAAGCTAAAATTTTATTACTTAAAGATATAAATGATAAAGAGGTTAAACAATTAGTAGTACTTGCAAAGAAGAAAGGTACAAAGATTGAGGAGTACAAAGATTCAGACTACAGGGCTATTGCAATTATTGAATAGTATGGAGGTAAAATGGAAAAAATTTATTTTATAACTGATTTAGATAGAACTATAATACATGCTAAAAATAAGGGATTTAGATGTGTTGAGTTTATAGGAGATAGAGAAATAACTTATATGACACAAGAGAGTTATTTAAAGTTAAATACAATGCTAGAAAATAAAAAAATTAATTTTATTCCGTGTACTATGAGAAATATTGAACAAACATTAAGAGTAGATTTTATAAAAAAATATAGTCCTAAAATTATTATATGTACAAATGGAGCGCAAATTTTTATAGATGGAAAACTAGATGAAGTTTGGAATAATAAAATGAAGAGCTTAATATCATTTGAACAGGTAGAGCATAATATTAATTTTATAAAAAGCTTTGGTTTAGAGTATGATGAAATTAGAAATATAGAAGGATTTTATATAACTATAAAATGCAACACAAAGAAAGAGGCAAACAAAAATTTTGAATTTTTAAACGATAAATTTGAAAACAACTTAAATATTCTTCACATAGGAATTAAGATATTTATTATAGATAAAAACATAGATAAAGTATTTGCAGTAAAATATGTAGTAGATAATTATAATATGAAAAATGTAATTACTTCTGGTGACAGCATTGTTGATTATAACTTTACAACTATAGGGAAATCAATTTTGCCAAAGCACGCAAGTTTCAAGCATAAAAACTCTTATATAACAGAAAAAGAAGGGATTACTTCTACCGAAGATATTTTAACATTTTTAGAAAGTAAATTTGTTAACTAGATTTTAAAAATTCACTTTTTAAAATACTGAAAATAAATGATATAATAGAAGTAATACATTCGTATTTGTGAAGGAGGAGAAAACTTAATTGGAGCTTATGAGTTTAATCCACTCCATGTTTAGAAAAAAATATGAAAGAGGCGATGGTACATCTGAGCCGGTAGCATATTTTTATAGATTCATAGGAGTAAAGGAAGAGAATAATTATGATAATACATTAAAAACACTTAAAAATAAAATTGATGAAAATACAGAAGTTTGTTTAAGCTTTGATAATGACCTTCCTTTTCACGGTGAAATGGAACTAATACAATATATCTATAATGAGCTTAACAACATGAATGTATATAATTTAGCAAATGAAGATATTACAATAATAGATAATTTAGAAGTAAATTATAAGTTTCTACAAGGCTTAGATTATGTAGTTAATTTATCAATGAAAAATGAAAATTTCTTTAATGAGAGCGTTAGAAATAATTTTATAACTAAGCTTATAGTTTGGGGATATAGTTATTTAAGAAATCTAAACTATAACTTAGAAATACTTCCAAAATGCGTTTATTATGGAAATATAGATAAACATTCTATATACTTTTTAATATTACTTTATAAAATGGGATTTGATGTAGTTTATATCAATCCATTAAAAGAAGAATATTGGGGTGATATAGATATAGAAAAAGTTAGCATGCTTGAAAAGTATATGGGAATACTTCCTATAGAAACATTTGCTGACAGATGTGCTAAAGGAAAAGTTATAGAAAATGTTGAAAGTGTAACTAAGCAAATTCAAAGAGATGTACAAGAGCAACTTTTTGATGGTACAGGAATGTTTATGCCATGGCAGTATAGAGATGGTTATACTAAAAGTATATTGATTGATGGAATAACAGAAGATGTTTTCAGTTATTGGGAAGAGCCAGCGAAGGTTAGACCAGGATTTAAAGTAGTTGGGAAGGAAGTAACAATTCCTTGTATTTTTAAAAAAATAGATGGGCAGTATAGAGATGCTCAAAACTATCAAAGATTAGTAAGTTTTTGTACTAAATCTCAAAATACATTGTTTTTTAATAGTGGATTTATATCAGATGAAACAAAACTTAGAGAAGATATGTATAGTCTTATGTTCTGTCAGTTAAGTGATGGTAGTTTTGATATTAATGAAATTAAGAAAATATCTATGTATAAATTTGGAAAGTATAGTGAAGAGGTTCAAAACTTTATTTTAAATAAATTTAATGAGTCTATAGTAGAAAAAACTATTTTTGCAAATGATTTAAGTAAAGAAGAAAAGTTAAAGTTATTAGTGCTTATTCTTAATATGAATGAACAAATAGTACGTCTTATAGATAACTTTGATTTCACATCATATATACCAAAGATAGCAATTTTTTTAAATGCAGAAGATACTATATCTGATAACATGTTAAAGCTTTTAGGGTATTTACATGGGGTAGGAATGGATATTATTATATTTAATCCATCTGGATTACTTAATATAAATTCTGTTTTAAATAATAGTATAGTAAATGTAGATAGACTTGAAGAAATGACTTATGGGGCAAATTATAGAAAATTAATATCAGCAAAACATGGTGGATTTTTTTCTAGAATATTAAATAAATAATTGGGAGGAACCTTATAATGAATAATAATTTTGGGAATGATGAATTAAATATGGATAAATCAATAGATGTTGAATATCAAAATGAACATATGCAAAATGACATGAATGAGCTTAATAACATGAACTTTCAAATGGGACAAAATAATTTAGATGCGAATGGAATGCCAATAGACAATAATGTGAACGGACATATTAATCTTGGAAATCAGCAGCAAACACAACAAGGGCAAGGTATGTATAACCAAGGAATGAATGGGCAATTCAATCAAGGAAT
>JBOFRC010000214.1:0-1537 GCA_051650825.1 Sarcina sp.
CAGAGTGTCGACAAAGTCGACACTCTTTCTTTTTTACTATAAAATAAATTTGGGTGATTTAAATGTTAACAAAACGAGAGATGAATTTAAGAGATCAAGTAGAATTCAATTGCTTAGAGCAATTGGTTCCGAAAGATCATTTATTAAGAAAGATTGATAATACAATAAATTTTGATTTTATATATAAAGATGTCGAAGAACTATATTCAGGGATTGGAAGACCAAGTATTGATCCTGTTGTTTTGATAAAAATTGTTGTAATTCAATATTTATTTGGAATTCCATCAATGCGACAAACTATAAAGGAAATAGAAGTAAATGTAGCGTATCGATGGTTTTTAGGATATTCGATTAGCGAAGCAATTCCTCACTTTTCAACTTTTAGTAAGAATTATTCTAGAAGATTTAAAAATACTGAAATTTTTAATAATATCTTTTTAAAGATACTAGATATAGCTAAACAAAACAATCTTCTAGCGATAGAACAAGTATATATTGATTCTACACATATTAAAGCTAGTGCAAATAAAAAGAAATATAAAAAAGTAAATATAGAAGTTGAAGCTAAACAATATCAAGATAAATTAAATGAAGAAATAAATAAAGATAGAATTATGCATGGCAAAAAGCCATTATCGGAAAAAGAAACTATAGAAACAAAAGAGATTGTAAAAAGCACTACGGATCCAGATGCAGGAATGTTTTATAAAACAGAAAAAGAAAGGTGTTTCGCTTATTTAGCACATACAATTTGTGATGATAATAATTTTATTTTGGGATTTGATATAACCTCAGGAAATATTCACGATAGCGTAGCTTTTAAAAGAGTTTTTGATAATGTTCTTTTAAGATATCGCGAAGAGATTATTATTGCAGCACTGGATGCTGGATATGTAACCCCTTTTATTGCAAAAACTATTTTTGAAGCAAATATTTTGCCATCAATGCCATATAAAAGACCAATGACAAAAAAAGACTTTTTTAAAAAATATGAATATACTTATGATGAATTAAATGATATTTATATTTGTCCTAATAATTGTGAATTAAAATATACAACAACTAATCGTGACGGTTATAAAGAGTATAAATCAAATCCATTTGAATGTTTGAAATGTCCTTTAAGATCTAAATGTACTGAGAGTAAGAATACTCAAAAAGTTATCACTCGTCACGTATGGCAAGAAAATTTAGATGAAGCTCAACATTTAAGACACGATAATTATGTTAAAGCTGTTTATAAACGTCGAAAGGAAACTATCGAACGTGTTTTTGCAGATGCAAAAGAGAAACACGGAATGAGATTTACACATTTAAGAAGCTTGGCTAAAATTAAATTTGAAGTCACGCTAATTTTCTCATGCATGAATTTAAAAAAATTAGCAACGAAGCTGTGGAAAAGAAGGTCTTACTCTTCGATTTTGCAGTTTTCAAACTGCTTTTTCAAGGAATTATCCACAAATTTTAAGAGCTATAGTTTTTATGATAAAACAAAGGACTTTTTCAATATTGAAAAAGTCCTTTGTCTACAAGCTGA
>JBOFRC010000215.1:0-1861 GCA_051650825.1 Sarcina sp.
AGTGATGCAGCTTCAGGTTATTGTCTTTCCTCAGGCCCCGTTAAAGGCCTTGTTACCTGTTACTTCTCTGTTTAAGTTGTCATCTTCCATTTGGCTTTCACCTAGGAAGACAGGATGTGAAATTCTCCGAACATGTTCAGTAAAAAGGCTCCTGTTCATTATAAATTCTCTGGATGCTGCTCTCTTAGTTTCTAATTTATGATATCAGCTGTTACTCCTTATTGCATCATATTAAACCTGTAAATAAAACAGGTGTGTACTTTTCTCTTGTCCGTTAGTTATTTATATTACAATGAGGGCGATGTCCCCTTGTGTTCAGTTTGTCGTGGGTGATAATGAGTGAATGTGAACACTGACGTGTGCTGAGGTGAAAGGGTTTGCTCTTTGTGAATTTGATCATTTCATTTCTCATTTTTATGCTGATGTCGGTTGCCTGAAGGTCTGGCTGCCATTTGCGCTGCAACCTGGAACATTTTGTCTACAAATATAATTTCTGTACTAAATAAAAAATGTTGACTGGTGGTCTTATCATGGGGACAAGTTTGTTATTTAAAGCATTCTAATTTGTTGCCGTAATTGGTTGTTGTTGTTGTTTTAAGGCCTCCTGCTTTAGGTTGTGAGTGATTGTCTTGAAGTGTGTGTGAGTTTAGAGTGGATGTTGTGGAAAAGTGCAGCCATTATTTCTAAATTGATATGGACTGGACGATTGCAATCTGCAATCAAAAGATAAACAATAATGGCCTCTTATTATAAATGCAAATGTGCCACTATTGATTCGTTTGAATCATTTCTTTAACATGAGTGAGTTTATACTCTAGCAGGTTGGTCTTTTACAGGTTCTTCTCTTGTCTTTTCTTTCAGTTCATCTCATTAGAAATTCAGTATAAAGTGCTTCAGTCTATTTCAGGTCTGACTGCTATACAGCTGTAATAACCTGCATACACAGTAGAGAAAGGCTATGTATGGCTCTAATACCTTTTGATGAAAATGCCTGTATCAGTCTAATGGCTCTGTCTGTGTCTCATGTCTCTGTGTCTGGCTGTGTCCTTTGCCTCAAAGAGGAAAGAGGGTATTTCGAGACTGAACTGTGAAATGAACACGTTGTCTGTCATTTTCTCTGTGCACTGGGCTGAAAAATTGTCTGCAATAACTTAACTACCAGCCGGAGTCCTGATCACTGAGATTCCACAATTGTCTTACTCTGGCAGCCGTTTTATAAACATTAAAATAAATGATGTCTTCCAGATCTGATACCATCTTCCTCTCCCTCTCAGAAAGGTTTTTGGTCTTTTGAAAATCAGTGTGATTTTTCAGTGTTAGAGGAAGGTCAGTGTGATTAAAACATCCTGCATGGCTATAGACTAGCTTTAATACCTCACTAATGATCGATAATAACTATTTCTACCAAGAATGGCTAAAGCTGCTGTCAGGGTCATCCTGTCTGCTCTGTGACTCATATGGAAACTATAAACTGGAATGGAAAGTCTGAAGCTAATATTTAATTTGGATGTTGAAGTGCAGCAGATGAAGACATTGTCTTGATGTTGATACGTTTAAGAACCACAAACAAAATAGTAACATGTTTTAGATTCTGTGACGACAAATTATATGACAGCTGATGAATTTGAAGATGCATTATGCACATGTTAACGAAACCTGTGCTTTCTGTTTTTCTCTTTTCTTACAGGTAAGTGCTGCCAGTGACCTCCTTCAGGAGAAAAAGAGAGAGAGCACCATTCATATCTCAGTGGGTTTGTTGTTGTTTGTTTCTATAAAGAGGAGAGAACTGTATCCAGAGGGCTGCTTAGTATCTTCAGATGATAATGCTAAGACACAGGCTTCCTTTACAGATACGTTTCCT
>JBOFRC010000216.1:0-1247 GCA_051650825.1 Sarcina sp.
ATCTTTTCCTTATTTTCTTTTCTAGCCCAAATATAGAATATAAGACCTATAGAGAATAGTATACAATTTAATAAGAGATACTTAATTCCAGAGGCATATATTATCCATATAGTGTAGATTGTAGCTACGGTAGATACAATCTTATCTTTAGTAGTAAAAGCTTTTTCTTTCTTTATAAAGCATAGCTTAAAGGCATATAGAGCACTTAATAAATAAGGAATTGCTATAGCAGTTGATGCAATTGTGTATAATAGTTGGTATCCATTATTTGAAAAATGAGCAAATAGTAATAAAAGTTGAGTTACTATTGTTGTAAGCCAAAGTGATGGACTAGGAGTACCGTTTTTATTTTCTTTTGCTAATATTTTTGGAAGAGTTTTATCTTTAGCAGCTACAAAAGGCATTTCTGCAGTTATAACTGTCCATCCAAGTAAAGCTCCAGTTAATGCAACGATAAGTCCTATATTAATTATTATTGCACCCCATTTTCCAATTGCAGCTTGAAGAATATATGCAAGTGATGGGTTATTTAAATTAGCTAAATCAGGTCTCTTCATAACACCAAGAGCAAGTAAACTTATTAATACATAGATAGCTAGTGCACTAATAAGAGCTATTATAGTTGCTTTTCCAACATCCTTTTGACTTTTTGCTCTTCCTGATACAACTACAGCACCTTCAATACCAACGAAAGACCAAAGTGTAGCAATCATTGTATCTTTTACTTGGTTATATGTTCCACCAAGTGAAGGAGCTCCGAAGAACTGGAATGAAAAGTTTTTTATATGGAAGAAGAATATACAAACTACGATAAATAAAATAATAGGTAATATTTTTGAGATAGTAACTATTGCATTTACAATAACAGCTTGCTTAACTCCTTTTAAAACTAAAAAGTTTATAACCCATATAATAAGTGAACCTCCTATAATTGAAGGCCAGTTATTCCCCGCCGGGTTAAAAATGTTAAAAAAGTATGAGAGCGAACCAAAAATTAACGTTGCGTAGGCGACATCCCCAAAAATTGAACTTAGCCAATAAATCCAAGCTGAGTTAAAGCCCATATAAGAACCAAACCCATCCTTCGCATAGCTAAATAATCCGCCTGTTAAAAGGGGTTTTTTATCTGAAAGCAATTGATATACAAATGCCAAACCGAATACACCAATACCGGCAACTATCCACCCTATAATAATTGCAAAACCTCCAGCATTTTCTGCTAGTTGTGAAGGTAAGCTAAACAGACC
>JBOFRC010000217.1:0-1132 GCA_051650825.1 Sarcina sp.
AGTTGCTTGGAGACCAAATAGAGATGAGAGAGAGAGACACACACACATAAAGGCTGAGAATAACCTCAAGGTTGCACTGATTTTCATTGTGTTTTTTGCCACTCTGTCAGAATGACTTTAAACACAAGTGGCAAAAAACACAATGAAAATCAGTGCAACCTTGAGATTATTCTCAGCCTTTATGTGTGTGTGTCTCTCTCTCTCATCTCTATTTGGTCTCCAAGCAACTCAGGAAGCTGTAGGTAATTATACGGAAGATATTGATCTGAAGGTTTTGGCTCCCTTCTCTTTCTCATCTCCCCGTACCTCTCTCTCTCTCTTAATTTCTATTCAATTCCCAATTTTAATTTCCTTTTAATCTTCTTTGAAAAACACAAGATAGCCGCTATAGAAGGTGGCTTTACTTTTTTTTGTCATGCAAAGCGACATTATCATGTGTCTGACAGCGCAGGACTCTGTGAAATCTGGACTCTGAACTTAATCATCATTGGATTGTTCAGCCAAAGGCATGCAGTGTAATGCGCTGATGCTTATTACCATGACAACGTGACAGGAAAAGTTATACGGCAGCCATCTTAAAGTGACATTTTGGCTTTGAGAGTTACACCAGTGACTCTACGTCTGTTAGGCTGGTGATAAATGACCAGCATTAGACAGGTGATTTACAGTCTAATTTCCCCATCTGCACTTAATGATGAGAATCGTAATAACCTTCTAATTGTGTGCGTGTGCGTGTGTTTGTGTGTCAACAGGCAATGTTCAGCAGGATGTGATAGGACATGTAGCTGTTGCTCTGGAGTCAGTTGTTTGCTTTTGTTTGTTGACTGTCGGCTATCATTGCCTGTTTTTTGTTTTGGGTACCTGCAGCAGAGCCTGGAGTGTATGCGTGTGTGTCTGTATGTGTGTGTGTGTGTGTGTGTACTCGTACATACATTGTTATCTTTGTGAGGACCAATTTGAGTTTTAGACCTTGGGAGTGAGAAAATTTTTTGAGAGTGAGAACATTTTGGCCGGTCCTGAGTTTAAAGGAGTGTTTGAGGGTTCTGGTTGAGGGACTTGGTTTTCAGGTTCAGGTTAGAATTAGGTTAAGGTTGTGGTTAGAGTTAGGTATTTAGTTGTGATGGTTAAGGTT
>JBOFRC010000218.1:0-1410 GCA_051650825.1 Sarcina sp.
TATAATTAAGCTATAGGAAGAAGTTAATTAGAGGTGATTATAGATGAATAGAATTTTATTATATGGAGAGATTCCAGTTAATTGTTATGTTATAGAGAATGATGGTGAATGTTTTATTGTAGATCCAGGATATGAAAAAGAAAGAGTAATAGAATATGTAAAGGTTAAAGGATTAGAGGTAAAGGGAATTCTTTTAACTCATGGACACATTGACCATATTGGTGCAATAGATGCTTTTAACGTTCCTGTTTATATTCATGAAAAGGAATATGAAATATTAGTAGATAATCATAAAAATGGTTTTGAGTTTTATGGTAGAGAAAAGCCATATGACTTAGAGGATATAGATATTGTTACTATTGATGAGGATAAGACTTTTAAAGTAGGAGATAAAACTATAGAGGTTATATTTACGCCTGGCCATACTATTGGTGGAGTTTGTTATAAAATTGGGAATGATTTATATACAGGAGATACTTTATTTAAGGAAACTGTGGGAAGATGGGATTTCCCAACAGGAAACTTAGAAGTGTTAAAGGAAAGTGTTGTAAGGCTAGTAGATAGTATGAAAGATGAAGTACGAATACATCCAGCTCATGGTGAAAGTAGCACTATAGAAAATGAAAGAAAATATAATGACTATTATAATGCTTGGAAAAAGTAATAGATATAATAAAAATCTTAGAAACCTAGAAGGTATCTAAGATTTTTATTGTATAAAGAATACTACCTGCTATGCAGGTATGTTCTGAATAGCTTAAGCGATGAGTATATAAAAAAACTCCTTTTGTCAATAATTAAAAAAGGTTCGCAGCCAAATTTAATAGACAAAAGGAGGATCCATATAATGGATAATAATAGTTTATCACATTCTAAATATAACTGTAAATACCATATAGTTTTTGCACCTAAGTTTAGAAGAAAAGAAATATACGGAGAATTAAAAAAAGAAATAGGAAAGATATTAAGACAACTCTGTGAATGGAAAGGGGTTACAATTATCGAAGCGCATGCGTGCGTAGATCATATACATCTATTTGTAGAAATACCACCAAAGATGAGTGTATCGAGTTTTGTTGGATATTTAAAAGGAAAAAGTAGTCTTATGATATTTGAAAGATTTTCACATTTAAAATATAAATATGGTAATAGGCATTTTTGGTGTAGAGGCTTTTATGTTGATACAGTAGGAAGAAATCAAAAGGCAATTGAAGAATATATAAGAAATCAAGAGAGAGAAGATCAAATTTCAGATCAAATAAGTTTCAAAGAATATAAAGACCCTTTTAAGGGTAGCAAGTAAAATAAAATGCGGTTGGCGAACCTATTTGCATCTTAAGATGCGAGCTAGTAACATGCCCTTATAGGGCTTAAGAAAAACCACCAGCTTAGCTGGTGGATATTTATTTT
>JBOFRC010000219.1:0-4368 GCA_051650825.1 Sarcina sp.
TAAAGATACCAACGGTAAAATACATTTAAATGTCATCAATATAAAAGAATTTGAAGTTAATGCAGATGGAGTTGGAACTATAACATTAAAATACTTTAATATACAAAGAATTTTTTCACAACTTGGAGTTTCAAAAAAAATCTTCTTTCCTCTTCTTGAAGAAATGAATGATCAAACTGGAACTATATTAATCTCAACTCCTTATAAAAGATTTAGAATAAAAGAATCTTCTTTTGAAAATTTAGAAAAAATAGTTTCTTTTATAAATAATGAACTTTCTACTAAACAAATAGACTTAGAGGACTATCCTACAATTTTTGGATAGTCCTCTAAGCTATTATTCATCTTACTTTCCGTTTTACAACTAAATTAACTACATTAAAATAACACCATAAATTCCTTAAACTAACAATTAAATCGATGTATTCAATCAGTTTATTGTGCAAATAATGTAATTAAACGGCTAAATTTAATATCTTTATTAAAAATTTATTTGTAAAATTTTAATATTATACAAAATAATCTCTAAGAAGCTTGAATATTTCTCAAAACTGTGTATAATAATGCATGTAATAATTATATTTATACATAAAATATTTAAACAAAGGAGAAAATAATGGAAAATCAAGATAAAAGACTTGGATTCTTTGGACTTGTCTTTCTTATAATAGGTGCAATGATAGGTGGCGGTGTTTTCAGTTTACCATCGCAGTTAGCTGAAGGAGCTGGAACATTTGCAATTATTATAGGTTGGATAGTTGCTGGAATTGGGGTATTTTCATTAGCATTCGTTTATCAAATGCTTTCAAACAAAAAATCAGAACTAACTGGTGGTCTTTTCAGTTATGCTAAAGAAGGTTTTGGGTCATATATAGGATTTAACTCAGCTTGGATTTATTGGTTAAGTTCAATCTTTGGAGATGTTGCATATGCAACTCTTATATTTGGATCATTATCATATTTTTTTAGTATTTTTAATCCTAACGGAAATAACTGGCCATCTATAATAGGAAGTTCAATTATTATTTGGGCTATAAATTTTATGATTTTAAAAGGGGTAAAACAAGCTGTAATCGCTAATGCAGTTGTGACAATTGCTAAAATAATACCAATAATTCTTTTTATAGTAGTATGTATTATTTTCTTCCATCTAAAAAACTTTACTTTCCAATTTTTTGGAACAGCAAGTCTTGGAAGTATGTTTACTCAAGTTAAAAGTATTATGGTAGCTACTCTTTGGTCATTTGTTGGAATTGAAGGTGCTGTTGTTGTATCTGGTAGAGCTAAAAGTCAAAAAGATGTTGGTCGTGCAACTATAGTTGGACTTTGTGGTGCAATTGCTATTTACATATTAATAAGTCTTATAGCCCTTGGAGTTATGAAAAGACCTGATATAGCAGGACTAAATAATCCTTCACTTGCATATATACTTCAGGCTGCTATCGGTAAATGGGGAGCAATAATAATAAATATAGGTCTTATAATCGCCTTAACAGGAGCTCTTTTAGGATGGACTGTTATAACAGCTGAACTTCCTTATATTGCTGCAAAAGATAATGTAATGCCAAAAATACTTGCAAAAGAGAACAAACATGGTTCTCCTAGTGCTTCTTTATGGTTAACAAGTATAGTTACTCAAGTGCTACTTTTATTTTCACATTTTTCAAACAGTGGCTATCAAGCTCTTTATACAATGGCTTCAACAGCAATACTAATACCGTACTTCTTAAGTGCCTTATTCTCACTTAAGGTTTCTATTGTAGAACGAACACAAGGTATTAAAATCAAGGACTTAATAATCTCTATTATTGCTGTAGTCTATACAGTTTGGATATTGTATGCTGCAGGACTTAAATACCTTTTACTCAACTGTATATTGTTTGCTATAGGATTAATAGTTTATGCTATAGCAAAGAAAGAAAATAAAGAAAAAATTTTTACTACTTGGTATGAAATTTTAATAGCAATCATAATAGTTATTGTTGGAATTTTATCTGTATGGCTTTTATATACAGGACAAGTTAGTATTTAGATAAATATAAAGTATACTTATAAACTCTACATTTTTTTATTATAATAGTTATCTACAAAAATAATATAAAAATAAAAATGTATTAAAGCAATTTTTGAAATTACTTTAATACATTTTTTAAATGAATGATTTAAATTCGATACTTATATAATAACCAATTTTAACTCTTCTTAAACATGTATAAACGAATTTTCTTTGTAGTTAAGCATTAAGCTTCTGAGCCAAATTTTTTTCCTTTCTTTTCTAAATGTTCTTTATACATTTGTCTCCAAAGTATATAGCCATATATAGCACCTATACCATATTGAAGAATTGATATTGTATTAGATAAATCTCCAACAAACATAGAAACATCTGTAAGTCCTGCTCTCATTGTTTGAATTATAAACATGATAAGACCTATAGAATTTGATACAAGCCAAAAATACCACTGTTCAACAAATCTTTTTCCTGTAAGATATACTGCCATTATTGTCAAAGTTGAAGTCAATGAATCTAATAATATTTGTGGGTCTTTTGCAATTTTTAGATGAAATAAAGAACTAAATATTAATGGTAAATATCTTAAAAATATTCCATATAAAATAAAACATAAAATACTTATAGATATGTAAAATACTTTTTCGCTATGACTAAATACTTTTATCGCTATTTCATCCGATTCATTTGCCTGCATATTTTTTCTCCAAGCGATAAATCCATATACCTGCAAAGGTAAAAGTATAAAAATATTTTGAATAAATTGTCCATATAAACTTCCAGCAAGTGCTATGATTGCAAATGTAACTGTATTTATCCACCACCATATATATCCTGATATTGATGCCTTCGCTGTATATATAGATACTAATATTCCTGAAAGTGTTGATATAAGACCTATAACTCCTAAAAATGAAAATACAGATTCAAAAGGTTTTCTAAGAATCAACATTGGTAATAAAAACACTATTATACTTGCTGCTGTAAAGAAGAGGAAAAATATTTTTTGAAACAAAGTAAAATTTTTAAAAAATCGCATTATTAAAGCCCTCCTAGAATTTTAAACTCAATTTTCAGTCGTATTATTTTGTCCAAAATTCACTTAAATTATTAATTTTTCAAATAACAAAAAAATCTTTCAGATATAATGATATCTGAAAGATTTTTATTCTAATATTCTAGACTAAGCAACGATTTTAAGTTCTTCTTTCGCTTTTTGCTTTTCTTTATATGCTTTGTACATTTGCTTCCAAAGGATAAATCCATAAATAGCACCTACCCCGTATTGTAGGATAGAAATAGTATTAGATAAATCCCCAACTAACATAGATGGATTAGCTGAACCTGCATGTAATGTTTGTATAACGAACATTATAAGACCAAGTGAGTTTGATACAAGCCAATAATGCCATTGTTCAACATATCGTTTCCCTGTTAAGTAAACAGCCATAATTGTAAGTGTTGAAGTAATAGAATCTAATAGTATTTGTGGATCTTTTGCAATTTTTATTCCAAATAATCCATGCATAATATTAGGTAAATAATTAAGGAATAAAGCATATAAAACAAAACAAATAACTGAAGCACCTAAGTACATAAGAGTTTCTTTTTTTGTAAATCTTCTAATAGCAATTTCATCTGATTCATTCGCAGACATATTTCTTCTCCAAGCAATAAATCCATAAACTTGTAAAGGTAATAAGATGAATATATTTTGAATAAATTGTCCATATAAATGTCCTGCAATAGCTATTACTGCAAATGTTGCAGTATTTATCCACCACCAAATATATCCTGATATTGATGCCTTTGCTGTATATATAGATACTAAAACTCCTGAAAAAGCACTTATTAATCCGATTATTCCTAGTGTTGTAAATACTGAATCAAAGTCTTGTCCTAAAAATAGAACAGGTAAGAAAAATGCCAGTAAGCTCAAAATAGTAAATACTATAAAGAAGAGCTTTTGAAACAAGGTAAAATTCTTGAAAAATTGCATTGAGGTCACGCTCCCTAAACTAAAATCTTTATTTTTTCTTCATTATATCGTTTACATTATATTTTGTAAACGTTTTAAAACAAGATGCTATTTTTATAAAATTCAAAAATATAGTCACTTAACTAATAATTTAATTTATTAAACTAGTATTTTTTTAATTATTTATAAAAAACTCATAATTTATAATTAAAAATAGTATATATTAAATCCTCATATTAAAAATAACTTTAAAATTCTTAAAAGTATAACTCCACTTTTGAAGAATCAAGTGAAATCCCGTTTTACAAATCAAGTATAATATTTAGCATACCCCTTGTAAATATTCGTGTTTTTAGAGAAATATATCTTTGCAGCGTAG
>JBOFRC010000220.1:0-3121 GCA_051650825.1 Sarcina sp.
CCATATTATTCTTCAGATATTTTCATGAAAAAGTTCCAAAAGGCAGAAACAAGGCCGTGAGGTCAAGTTCTGTGACTAGCTGAGCCGAGCTGACGGCTAGCAGACAACAGACAGTTAGCGGTGACGGCACAGGCACCCCACACCTCTCACTCAAGGCATCCATGCCCTTAGTTATGCAGAACTGTAAGCCTTGATATAATTTAAACAGGTGAGTTATTATAAGCATTTTTCAGCCGCAGAGGTTGTCGCTTGGTCTGTACATAATGCTGTGCAGACAAATTTTGTTAAAACCCACAGTGGTGCAGATCCCAAAAATACCACATATGTCATTTTGCTGAAATGTGTATAAAATGATGGACCAGACACATCAAATGTGTCCATTTAAAACCATTGTGCTGGGTTTGAATATTTTACTCTTCATATACGCTTCATATAGTTTGATGAAGAGCTGGAAAAAGCTGATATAGAATAAAGACTCACCATATATACAGTAACCCAACCCTGTGATTAATGGACAACTCAAACTACCTGGTGAGCCTATATATATAAATATATATATACTATATAGATGTAGATAGTAGAGGACACTTTATTAATCTTAAATATCTAATGTAATCCAATACAAATGTTCTGCTGTAAACTCACTTTTATGATGTATATGTTTTTGTTTGTTGACACTGTCATAGAGGTGTTAATTCAATTATATATTTTACCATTGATGTCATAGTTAGCGGTGGTGTTGTACTGGACTGCAGTATATTCAGAGGTGTTTCTAATATTCCACTCCTGTCATGTATGAAATAGAAATGGGGAGGACAAAAAAACTGAACACTTCTCAGTATAATGAAGTCCAGTACAACACGACCTAATAAACGTATAATTGATTAACAATGTTAACAAAAACTGAATATGTAACATATGTATATGTATGTGTTAAGCTGCAATAGACAGAATAGATATACTGTCTATATAATATATTACTGTTAAGCTGTGTGAAATAAGATGGTTGCATGTTAAGAGACTATGAAATCAAGGTCAGGTATTGTTTGTTTTAATACAGTAGGTGGGGAAAGGTGTGCTAACAAAACCAGCATATCATTCTGTCTTATTTCACTTTGGACTTGTGTAAGTACTTACTATCACACTTACTTCCAGTTCTCTTTCATAGGAATTCTCTTATAATGCTTATACTGATTTGAAAATATTTTAGATTTTCAGCGATGCAAAACATGGAGGAGCATATGGGACGTGGTAAGTAGAAAAGAATAAACTTCTAAAGGTGATGTTTAATGTGATGTAATGCGTGCCTGTGAATGCTATCACTACATTTTTGGTTTTTGACTGCTATCTGCATTGCATATTTTAGACAAATAGCGATAAACAAAGACAAAGCATATATTGTTGTGATCCAGCCTTACATTAACAATATTTGTTTTGTGTTCATAAGTGTAAACTGACAGTTATTATTCATTTTATGCTTTTGTCTTTTACTTTTTCTCATCCATTGCAGCACCAGTAACTACAAATGGATCAGTCATGCATGGTTTCTCCCCAGAGAATTGTGACATTGACATTTTAGACAATGGAAGGACCATCAAGGATTTCATAGGCAATAAAATAAAAGAGCTTGGTTCAGGGGTGATTATCAGAGACATCATGACACTTACGTTTTCCTAACTATGAATCTATAATTGTGTGAAAGTATTGAGAGATAGTTGAGATTCATGAGATGTGTATTTTCAAAATAAAATTAAAAGTTAACTTTGCTTCATTCATTCAGGACAGTGAAGATCCATTCTATGTGGCAAATCTAGATAGTATGTTTAAGAGTCACCTCAGGTGGATCACTAACTTACCTCGTGTCAAGCCTTTCTATGCGGTGAAGTGCAACAACACACCAACAGTTTTGAGGATGCTGAGTGCCCTGGACACTGGTTTTGACTGTGCTAGCAAGGTAGTGATGAAGTATTTCAAAGATAATCTAACTTTCTGTTTTCTTTTTCCACAATCTTTGTTATGGAGAAAGGTTGTTTGCTTCTCATTTTCTTTCTCAGTTTGCTCATTTCAAACATGTTTTGGTCTAACACAGGGTGAGATTCAGCTGGCCCTGTCCCTCGGAGTGACACCTGACAAAATCATTTACGCACATACAACCAAACCACTGTCGCACATCAAGTATGCCTGTGCTCATGGAGTAGAGATGATGACTTTTGATAGTGAGGATGAACTCCTAAAAATGTCTCTTTGTCATGCCAAAGCCAAGTAAGTGAACAACTACTAATATTTTTGCTTCTGTGTTTACTGTACTTTCTTGTTGATTAATGAGAGTTATGAGATTAATGAGAGTGATTAATACAAGTCTTTTGAATCACTTTCCAGACTGGTACTCCGCATCGCAGTGGATGACTCCAAATCGCTAATAAGACTCAGTTCAAAGTTTGGAGCCAGACTGGTGTCAGTTGGTAAGCTGCTGGAACGTGCTGGAGAGCTGGGCTTAGATGTCATTGGGGTCAGCTTTCACGTGGGCAGCGGGTGCACTGAAAGTTTGGCGTTCCAGCAGGCCATAGCAGACGCCCGTCATGTCTTTGACATAGCGGTAAGTCATCTTCATAGCAATAGAACACACCGTACAAAAATTCGGTACATTTACATACTTAGACGTATAGCCATTGTGGTGGCCATAAGGTTAAATGTGGATGAGGAAAGCAAAAGAGTATAACATACCGTCACTGCTTCAGTGGAGCTGCCAGGGGCCAGCAGATCAGACTGTGGTTGTACTGGACAGCTTGTGTTAATGTGTGTATTTGTGTCAGTGTGGAGCAGGGCATTCTTAAAAAACAATAGCATTTTCATAAGGTAGATAAAGACTTTTTAAAAGGTTGACCAAAGCAGAATGATGCTGCTAACACAATGCTATTAAATCTTATGTTTAAATACTGTTCAACTTTTTTAAGGAAAAATGTTTGTTTTGATTGATTGATTGATTAATTGGTTAACTGATCGATTGACATCATGGTTCCGCTTTCTAATGAGGCACTCTTTATAAAGGGTTCATAAGTTGTAACTAAAGACTTTATTAATTGGTAGTTACTCATTTAGTAATGCTTTATAGATCAAGATA
>JBOFRC010000221.1:0-1039 GCA_051650825.1 Sarcina sp.
CAGAAAAAACCACAACAACCACAGAAAATCCCCCCACCCCATCAACGACAGAAAAGGCAACCACAGGATCCACAGAAACGCCCATTACTACTGCTCTTACAACAACTGTTGAACCCACCACAACAACCACAATCACAGAAAAAACCACGACAACCACAGAAAATCCCCCCACCTCATCAACGACAGAAAAGGCAACCACAGGATTCACAGAAACGCCTATTACTACTGCTCTTACAACAACTGTTAAACCCACCACAACAACCACAATCACAGAAAAAACCACGACAACCACAGAAAATCCCCCCACCCCATCAACGACAGAAAAGGCAACCACAGGATCCACAGAAACGCCCATTACTACTGCACCTACATCCACAACCACCATCTCTACAATCCCTGACTGCTTTGTTTGTAACTGGTCAGGTTGGATCAACAATCATTACCCTGACATTGACCCTGACACTCCAAATGGTGGAGACTATGAAACCATTGAAAAAATTACTGACCCAGATTTGAGTGTTTGCAGAAAACCTCTGGAAATAGAATGTAGAGCAAAGCTATTCAAAGATGTGCCTTTGAATAAACTAGATCAAAATGTAACATGTGATTCAAAAGTTGGACTGATCTGTCATAAAAAAGACCAACATCCTCTTCCTGTTTGTCTTGACTATGAAATACGAGTCAAATGTTGCATTAACGTTTGTGAGGCTTCAACAACAATTACACCATCAACAGCAACCACAGGAAGCTCCACAACACCCACAACCACAGAAAATCCCCCCACCCCATCAACGACAGAAAAGACAACCACAGGATTCACAGAAACACCCATTACTACTGCTCTTACAACAACTGTTAAACCCACCACAACAACCACAATCACAGAAAAAACCACGACTACCACAGAAAATCCCCCCACCCCATCAACGACAGAAAAGGCAACCACAGGATCCACAGAAACACCCATTACTACTGCTCTTACAACAACTGTTAAACCCACCACAACAACCACAATCACAGAAAAAACCACAACAACCAC
>JBOFRC010000222.1:0-2912 GCA_051650825.1 Sarcina sp.
TTTCATTGTTAATTATATCTATCTAATATACTGTTCTCTCTATCGCTCTCTCTCAATTCAGTTGGGCTTTATCGGCAAGCAAACTGATGTTAACATTGCTAAAGCCTGTGCGAATTAAAAACACAAGAATATATACGAATATATAAGAAAATATACATATAAAGTAGGATAATATAGTAAAAATTAGGACTGTCAGAACTAAACATGGTGAAGCTATATTTACTAATATATCACATATCTAGTACAGCCGAACTAGTAATTCAACTTCATCTAGATGATCTACGTTATGAAAACATAAAGATCTTGGTTTATTTCCCATATTTCCGATATCTGTGTTAACATAGTGTATAACAAATCAGTTATTTCATAGATTGCCAAACTTCCTAAAACAGAAAAAAGATAGTACACAGTACGCTAAAACCATTGTGTTATGAATGGTTCAATTGCAATGAAACACTGTATAATGTTTGATAAAGCCATGTTTCTCTACTTTCATAAAGAAAGTAGTCGTAATTAACCAATTTGGATAAGGTGTGATTTCAAAATTAATTATGGTCCTGTAAATTTGGTATAATAATAGTTTGAAAGATCGCTAGTAAATACGATTGTTTCACAACTTGTTCCACACAGCGTCTGTGTATGGCATACGTTACATTGTTATTTGACGACCTACAATGCTGTGTGATGTTATGGTTCAAGAAGAAACACTTTTGTAGCGAATCAGTTCATTATCTTGTTTATCACATGCCATACTAAACTTAATAGAGAAGACTGTTGTACAGCACTTGTAATAAATACTTGTATGGACTCACCATGCATGACAAGGTGACCAATACACTTGGACCTGCGCCACACCCTCAAAAAATGAAGATGCATAAGTACCATGTAGTTGCTTTGGGTGTCAGGTAAATGCAACTACTCGATCACAGGCAAGTTTATTTATATAGCACAATTCTTAATAGTAAGAACGTGCTTTACAAATGAGCAGCATAGCAGCTGAAAGCTGCTTCACCATGTTTAGTTCTGACAGTAGATATTACCAACTGATTTCGCACCAGTGAGTAGAAGTGTAGTAGGTGACCTATATGTAAGATAGTTTGGTCCAGCTTTACCAATCTATAAACAAGCAGCAGTGCTTAAAGTCAATTCTGTGAGTTGTGGAAGCCAGTGTAAGGGCTTAAGTGTCGGGATAATATGGTCGGTTCTCTACAAGCCAATCAAGCAGCTTCCTTTTGTACAAAATGCAGCAGCTAGTTTGACTGTCTTTTTAGGAAGACCTGTGAACAATTGCACCTTTACTGGATATGAAATCACAAATTAGTTTATAAGTCTCTTCATAGTCATGTTTGACAAGAGGTTTCAAAGTTTGGTTATGTTTTTCAGATGGTAAAAAGCTGATTAAGTTATTGTTTTCACATGGCTTTCAAGACAAATGTCAGAATCAACTAAAACACAAAGGATTTTGACTGTCCGCTTGTCGAGAAGAGCAGCAAACCTGATTTTTTTTCAAATGTAACTATTTCAGTTTTGTACAAATTTATCAGAAATAAATTTTGATTCATTCAAACTGTTATATTTTGGTCAACGCATTGTTGTTAATACAACGCGATTCTGGGGTTAGGTCAGGTTAGGTCAGGGCACTATGTAAAATTGTACTGACTCACAAATTACAGCTTTTGCATAAGGGGCAACATTTAATCATCACATGCACAATTTATAGATGACTTGCTACTTTAGGAATAATAAAATACATTAAATAAACATTCATTGTTTAAAAGTAGAACAAGTAGGATTTGTCAGTTGCTGTTGGCAAACACGCTTCAAAGTTGGCCCCTGAATTTGAATGCTCAAATAAATGACAATCTATACTCAGCTAGTCTGTCCAAACAGCGGCTTTCCTGTTTGTGCCCATTTGTATCATATCACAACAGAATAGTCTGTCATATATTTGTTGATGTTATAGATGTTACTGATGAAGTTGTTGTACTACACATTTGAATAATTTCTCTACGATAGTTCATATATATAATTAAAAAAATAACAATAACCTTTGATCAGTAAAAACGTTCCACTGTGTCTGCCTACAGGCACCTGTCACATCTTTTTTACTCTTATCTGTTTTTAAGCTGTTTATAAAGTGCACAAACCAAACTCAACTAAAGTAAGTCTAAGGGCATAGTATTTAAAAGGAGGGCACTGGATGGAGTATCCTCATCGTGTAGAATTGGGTTTTTTTTGGCCCGTGGTGTCTGTCTGTGTCTGGGTGTATGTGTGAGAGAGAGCTGCAAAATATGTGACTGCATATCAACAGAAAAATATCTGGCTCTATAAAATGACAAAAGGCTGCATTTATATAGAACTAACTTATTCACCCATTCAGAATGGCATTAGGCACTATGCCATTCTGAATGGGTGAATAAGTTAGGCTATTCAGGCATTCAGGCTAGAAGAACAGCAACAACAGATCCTTGAATCTCAGGCTAGCCGATACTTCGGGAGCAATCTGGATTTATTGGAAAAGAGCAGGTTCTTTAACTGTTAAATGCTCCACAATGTTCCCCAGCAAATCGCTAAATCTGTGTGTCTGCTGTTTGCTGCTGAGTAGCTAGTTTACAGTTTGTTGATCAGAGCTTGTTCACTGAAAACAGCTGCCTGCTGCTGGAAATGAGGATGATGAGGACGGTGAGAGTGATGCAAAAGCGTGCAGTGGGGCGGGCCATAAAACCAAAAAAATGAGCTGACAGAAACTCAAATCTTTTGTGGGTTCATCTGTACAGCGTACCTTTTCCACAATACATGTAGTAATATAAAACATAAAACTGTCAAATCAAAATACTACAGTACATCCGCTAATAAGAGTGTGGCAAGCATTACAATATCAGAGTGACTGGGTTTGAAATAAATGAAAACAA
>JBOFRC010000223.1:0-2863 GCA_051650825.1 Sarcina sp.
AAGGCAGTTAGTAGAAAATTCAGTTATTTAATAAGAAAATATCAAAATGTTGGAACGCCGTATGAGTTCGAAAGTCTCACGTACGGTGTGAAACGGGGGAAAAGTTAGCGATAACATCAAAGACTTACCTATCGTTATAAAATTGGTTATCTAATAATGGTTGGACAAGACATACAGACTTCCAATATATACAAAGAGGAGATATATGTTTTGCGAGCTATTATCATACATTCTTATTTATGGGGTGGGAAAATAAAGCTAAAGGTGTAGCTTATGTAATGGGAAATGAAAGTTTTACAGAACCATATTATAGAAATAGAAATCTTAATGGTCAAAGCCCTGTTACTTATGGTGATAATTCATATTACCAAGCAACTTGTTTCTGGACTTATGGACAAGGTTATACTGGTGCTGTAGAAGGGACAAATCCTGTGCATCAAGGCGGATATAACTCTATTGGTACGGCAACTACTAATACAACTTTAAATTTACGTAGTGGAGCTGGTACTTATAATAGTATTATAGGACAAGTACCTAACGGAGTAACAGTACCTGTTATAGCTCAAAGTGGAGCTTGGTTTGAAGTTTATTATGGAGGACAAACAGGATGGATAGATGGTAATTATACAAACGGTTTAGATGAGAGCTTAGGTAGTGGCTCAGTTAATACTAATATGCCTGTTGGTGATAATTTAACAGTAACTTCACCAGTGGGATTATGGTTAAATTCAGCACCAAATACTAGTAGTAATCAAATAGTTTTATTACCAAATAATACTCCTCTTAAAGCAATCGGTTATGGAAATGGATGGTATAAGGTTAATTATGAAGGAACTATAGGATATGTTGATGCACAATATACAAGTGCAAATGGAACTGATATTCTTCCTGCAAGTGATACTTTAAATAATGGACCAAGTAGTGCAAGTACGACTAATGGAACAGTAAGTCAAAATAATACGCCTAGTAAAACATTTAGTCAACAAATAGTAGACGGAACAGTTACAGTTACAGCTGATGGTCTTTGGGTTAATCAAAATCCATTCCCTAATGATGGAAACTTAATAGTTGCACCACAAGGTACAAAACTTCATGCTGTGGCTGAAAGTTCAAATGGATGGTATAAAGTAACATATAAAGGACAAACAGGATGGATAGGTGGAGCACCTTATAGTACATTTACAAAAACTCCTAAACATAGAACTCAAACAACTTATACTAAGCAAAGTGTTAATGGAACAGTAACTGTACTTGCTGGAGGATTATGTCTTAATGAAAATCCATTCCCTAATGATGGTGTTATTACTGTTTTACCACAAGGAACTAAAGTTCAAGCAACTGCTAAAAGTTCAAATGGATGGTATAAAGTAACATATAATGGACAGACAGGATGGATAGGGGGAATGCCTTATAGCTCATTTAAATCAGCAAATGCTAGTCAGACAGTTTCTACTCCAAATAGCACAAATAGCACAAATAACTCTAATACATCAACAACACAAACAGCAACAGTAACATCTCCAATAGGATTATGGCTTTTAGGGTCACCTAATATGGGAGGATCAAAAATAGAGGTTATGCCAGAAAATGCTAATCTTCAGGTTATAGGTCAAAGTGGAAATTGGACAGAAGTAGAGTATAATGGACAAACGGGATGGTGCTATACAGAGTATATTAATATTACAGCTCAATCAAGCAGCAATAGCAATACTAACACAGCACAGCCAGTTGTGACACAACCTACTAAGAGTCAAAATACTCCAACTTCCAATACTTCAAGTGCTACAACACAAACAGCAACAGTAGCATCTCCAATAGGATTATGGCTTTTAGGGTCACCTAATATGGGAGGATCAAAAATAGAGGTTATGCCAGAAAATGCTAACCTTCAGGTTATAGGTCAAAGTGGAAATTGGACACAAGTGGAGTATAATGGACAAACAGGATGGTGCTATACTGCATACATTACAATGGGTAATAGCAGTTCATCTCAAAGTTCAAATTCAAGTGCTACAACCCAAAGTGGAACTATTAATGCTAATGGAGGCCTTTGGTTAAATACAAATCCAAATTTATCAAATCCTGGTAATATTGAAATTATTCCACAGGGTGCTACAGTAACAATATATAAACAACAAGGCAATTGGTCATATGTTAACTACAATGGGCAAAGTGGTTGGGCATATAGTGAATATATAACTCAAAATTAAGTATATTAAGCAACAGACTTTTACAAAAAATCTATTTAATCGATTAGCTATTTAGTCGATTAAATAGATTTAACTTTATAATAAATGAAAAGAGGCGAAACAAATGAAAAAGGGTATAATAGGAATAATTATAGCGATAATAGTTGCTGGAGGTGCATATGCGACATATCATGCTGTTAATGCAAATGCAAAGCCAGTACAAACAACAACAGCTAATAATGTTGTAACAACTCAACATCAAGCTGCTACGGCTGATAATGGAAAAACAACACAAGTAGTTTCTAATAGTACAAAGCCTACAGATGTGACAAGTATAACAACTAATAAAGCAAAAGCTAGTCCAATAGTAGATAATAAAACGAATGCTAAGACATCTGTTACACAAACAACAAATGATACACCTAAAGATTCTACTACAAGTGCAACAGTAACTTCAAATACTAAGCCTTTAGATAATAATTCAGCAAGTAATAGTGCACAAGCAGATAAACCACAACAGACTAATGTACCTGTTAAAAAAGATGTAACAACAACATCAGGAACAATAAATAATGATTTCAATAAAATTAAAGCATTACCAATTTATAAATCTAATGCTAAATATAAAACTGCTGTTGATCAGATGTATCAATTATTAGCTGCGAATAATCTTG
>JBOFRC010000224.1:0-1631 GCA_051650825.1 Sarcina sp.
AACACTCCTGGACGAATGAGGGACTACACCGTCTTAATGTTCAAATGATAGGTTCCTACAGAGGTGGGGAGGAGCTGTGGTTTAGACTTAGCTCTCCCTTCGGTGGTGCACAGGCTGGTCCCAGCCTCTTGGCACACGATTCCACCCTTCGTGTGGAGACAGCGCCCTAGTGGAGGAATCCTACACTTCCTCTGTTTGTAAGTTGCTAAAGTCTCTGCTTCGTTTCCCAAAACTGATGCTTTTCCTCTCATGGTCATTACAATACATACTGTCCTCAGTATGTGATGTTCTTTCTGATATCCCTGTCCTATCTTTGTATAAATGGAAGCCTGTTTGCAACAGCTAATCAACTTTTCCCTCCAAAAAAAAAAAAAAAAAATCAAAGTAAACTTTAAATTAAACACTAAACTGCCATAAGTTGAACAGCGAGCTACTTTAAAGGATAGGTTTACATTTATTCAAGTCTGTCTTAAAACCCAAAATTACATTGAAAGGGTTTTTGGTGGCTGTAATTGTTCCTCCTGTCTGCACTGGCCCCAAAGAAATCCTTCCTAAAGAGATTTTAATGTAAGTGATGGGGGATCAAATCCAGTCTTCATTTTGTGCAAAAATGCATCCCAAAGTTCAACTGAAGGTAATATGAGGCTTCAGCAGTCTGAGTTAGACAAATCAAGTGGATATAGTCCAAAGTTCCAATCTTTTTAGTACAAAAATCCCTCTTTGTGTTATGTTTCCTTCCTGATCTGCATGGAGGGATCGTAGCACAAAGAGGGAAATTGGTACTAAAACACTGTAACTTTGGAATATAGCTACTTGATTTACCTCACTTAGACTGCTGAAGTCTCAAATTTTCTTCAGCTGGACTTTGGAATTCATTTTTACAGAGAAGCAAGGCTGTGTGTTTTGTCCCCCATCACTTAACATTGAAATTGCTTTAATTTAATAATGCTTTAATCTAATACAATCTGGTTTACACACAATCAATGCAGAGTGCACTGATATAGTGATATTAAGGGATACGGGATCATCACTGTGGTCCACCTCTGAAATGATGCACATGATGCAGTTTCATTATTAGAAATGAATATTACCCATATTCATTCTTTCTTTCTTTCTTTCTTTCTTTCTTTCTTTCTTTCTTTCTTTCTTTCTTTCTTTCTTTCTTTCTTTCTTTCTTTCAGGTCCCTTTCTGGCAAACCTGCAAGAATATCTGGGATTGTAAGTATAACTGTAATCATGAACTTCAGATTTCAGATCAGATTTTTTCAAGTCTATTTTTAAACTTTCCTCACATGGCCATATGTACATTAAAAGTCCATATTGGCAGTAAAGTGATACGTTCCTAGTAGGACTCCAATGTAACAGATTGGGTACAAAATCCACAGTCCTCAGTCTGTGCTAAAATAACTCTAAAGTTACAGTCGTTTTTATATAGGTGGTCAAGAAAGCAAACCAGAGTGCTTCTAATTTTTGTATTTAGTAGAAATTTGGTCTCATTTCATCGTGGTGGCCATCATTTGTATAAGAACAGCTAACATTTGACTCCTAGAGATACAAAGATGTAGGACAAGCATCACATGCTGTCAGACAATTGGACAAGTTTCAAACGAGTAGCACTGAAATATATTATG
>JBOFRC010000225.1:0-8237 GCA_051650825.1 Sarcina sp.
GTCTTTTGTATTAGATATAAGGAAAATTTATCTAATAAAAATTTTCATAATATGTAGTTAAATTAGCAGTATCTGTGAATTATTGTATTATAGTGTTATAGAGATATTAGCAATAAATAATAATTTAAAATATGATTGAGAGGATGCGATATATATGATAATTCAAGATATTGATATTAACTTAGAAGCTGGAGAATCAAAAGATTTAAAAGGAATTTTTAGAGCGTTAAGTCAAGCTTTTGATATTAATGAGGAGTATTTTTTAAGCAGATTTTCAGGATTAACTAAAGAAGAAATAATAAACAAAAAGGGTTATATTACTGTTGATTATGAGGATGATACAGTAGGAGTGGAGTTTAATATAATAAATTTTGATGAGTATAATCAGTTAAATACTAAAGTTGAGATAATAAGAATTTGGTAAAATAATTATTGATAGGATAAGTAGATATATTTTTATGCTTATCCTATTTTTCTAATGTTTGCTAAAATGAATAAAATATGTAACTAAATTTTGAGGGATTTGAAAATTAAAATAAATATATAATAGTTGAAGTATTAAAAAGAAGTTTAATAGAAAAATAGCTTTAAATTTTTATTTTTTATAAAATGATAACCTTTTCAATTAGTTTTAGGATAAATAACAATAATTTGAAATACCATTATTTAGTATAGTTAAATCATAGAGTATAAAATTTACTAATTTTATAAAAAGATCATATTGAAAAAGAATTTTTTTAGTAATATACTCAATACAACCATTAAGTAAATATAAGAAACAAGAGATTGCTAAATATATAACTTTAATTGTTAAATAAATAACAACATTGGGATGGAGATGAATTTGTTATGTCAAAACTTGCAATATTTTTTAAAAAATTATCACCCTTTCAAAAAATCTTTTTAGTATTTTTCTTAGTAGCTTCTATTTTCTCATTTTTTATACCTTGGATTACAGGACAATCAGGATTTGGAGGTTTATTTGAGATATTTAGTATTATAGGCCTTATAGCTTCTATTACAGGGGTAGTAGCTTCTATTTTCCAAGTTCTTGCAAGCCCTGCTTATTATCTATGGTTTATAGTTAATACTATTACTTATGCATTTACTTGCCTTCATGAAACTTTATATGGACAATTTATTTTGAATTTCTTTATATTGCTACCTATAGAAGTTTGGGGATATATTGAATGGAAGAAAAATGCAAGTAAAAGTGAATCAGATAAAGTTGAAGTTCGAAGATTTAAACTTAAAGATTGGATTATTGCGATAGGTATAGGTTTAGTTTTATGGGGTGCTTATGGAATATTTATTTATTATCTTCCTGCTATTTTTAAAGGATTGTTTAATATGAATATAGCTGCAGACCCTTCACTTATAATTGATGCATTAACATCAGTTGCAATGATTATGGCAGTATTTATTACTTCTAAAAGATTTCTTGAACAATGGTATTTTTGGATCGTTGCTAATGCAGGTATCATAATGTTTATTAAAGGAATAATTGATACAGGTATATTTTCAATGTCAGATTTATCTGGTGCTATAGTTCTTGGACAATTTGGTGTTATCTCTATATATGGATTATTCTGTTGGATAAAACTATATAAAGAACAAGAAAGAATGAAAAAAGGAAAAGAAGTAGATGTTAAAACATCAACAGATAAAAATGATAAAAAAGTTGGATAATTACTTTAAAAAAAAGAAAGATAAAAAATTTGTTGTTTGTATTTATTTAATGGTTTGAAAAGAATTTTAATCGTATGTGATTAGGAGGCTAAAAATTATGATTAGTAGAGAATGGTTTGAAGACAATCTTAGAGTTAGCTCAAAGCTAGAAATAGCTCAGTTTGTTATTAAAAATATAAATATAGTGGATGTTTTTTCTGGAGAAACATTTACAGCAGATGTGGCAATAAATAACGGATATATAATAGGGATTGGAGAATACGAGGGAAAAGAAATTTTAGATGGGACTGATAAATATATTTGCCCAACTCTTATAGATGCCCATACTCATATAGAGTCATCATTATTAACACCTTATGAGTATTCTAAAGTTTCTATTTTACATGGAATTACAACAGTTATTGCTGATCCACATGAAATTGCAAATGTATTAGGAACTAAAGGGATTGCATATATGATAGAAAATAGTAGCGATTTGCCTATGGATTTTAGATTTATGTTACCATCATGTGTTCCGGCAACTTCATTTGAAACTTCTGGTGCAAATCTTTTGATGAATGATTTAAAGACTTTTTATGAGAATGAAGAAGTCTTAGGTCTTGCTGAAGTTATGGATTCTCATGCAGTAAAATCGTGTGATAAAGATATGATGGATAAGATTTATAAAAGTCTAAAATTAGGAAAAGTAGTTGATGGACATTGTGCTGGATTTGATATAGATTTTATAAATTTATATGCAGCAGCAAGGATAATAACAGATCATGAATCAATATCAGTTGATGAAATGAAAGATAAAATAAGAAGAGGATTTTATTTATTTATGCGACAGGGGACTGCTGCTAAAAATTTAGATATACTTGCACAAGGAGTAACTCTTTTAAATAGTAGAAGAGTTTGCCTTTGTACAGATGATAAGCATATAGACGAGTTTGTTAATGAAGGAAGTATAGATAATTCTATTAGGCTTTGCATACAAAAAGGTATAAAGCCAGAAGTTGCCATTCAAATGGCAACTTTAAATACTGCTGAATGTTATGGACTTAAGGATATAGGCGCTATAGCACCAGGCTATAAAGCTAATTTTATTATATTAGATAACCTTAGAAATTTTGAAATAAACTCAATTTATAGAGATGGAAATATTATAGCAAAAAATAATAAATTTATTATAGACTTTAAAAAGAATGAAAATGTGAAATTTAATAATAGTGTTAACTTTAAACCAATTAAAAAAGATGATTTTAAGATAAATTTAGAAAATAAAAGAATTTTAAATTGTATAGGCTTAATTCCACAAAAATTAGAAACTAACCATTTGAAATTGAATATAAATGATTTAAATTTAAATTCTAAAAATGAATTTATAGCAGATATAGATAATGATATTATAAAACTTGCAGTTGTAGAAAGACATCATGAAACTGGGAATATAGGACTTGGAACTTTAAAAGGTCTAAAAATTGTAAATGGTGCTATTGGTAGTACAATAGGGCATGATTCACATAATATAATAGTTGCAGGTACTAATGATGAGGATATGATACTTGTATGTAATAGGTTAAAAGAAATTGGTGGAGGAATAGTAGTTGTAAAGGATGGACAAGTACTTGCAGATGTTAGATTAGAAGTAGCTGGTCTTATGACTAATAGACCTGTTGGTGAAGTTTTAATTGATATGAGTAGACTTCACCAATCATTGAAATTAATTTCTAAAGATTTAGATTTTAATCCGTTTTTAACTTTATCATTTTTAACTTTACCAGTTATTCCAGATTTAAAAATAACTGATAAGGGATTATTCAATTTTAAAGAGTTTATGTTTATTCCATCTATAGAATAATGTACAGGTTTTTGTCTTATGACAAAAACCTTTTTTTATAGATAATAATATTTGTAATAAAAGGAATAGTTTATTTCAGTATATTCGATAATAAAAAAGAAAGTTAAGTTAATGAATGGGGTTGAGTTTTTGAAATTAAAAATTTTAAAATATATTCAAGAAAAAACAAGTGTATTTAATATTGAGTCAAATAAAGAAGAGTTTACTGCAACATATATAGCAAGTCTATTTAATATTAAAAGAAATACAGTGAGTCATTATATGAATTCTTTTTTTTTAGATAATTTAATTATTAGAATAAATACAAGACCAGTTTATTTTCTTCATAAAGAAAGTTTTGAAATAAAGTATTTTAAAGTTACGAAGAATAGTTTTGATAGCTTTGAGGAATTGTTAGAAGTAAAAAATACAAAGATTATTGATAATAAACCTTTTGAAAAATTTTTAGGTGTGCATAATTCTTTGGATGGAATAGTAGAAAAAGTTAAGACGTCAGTTTTTTATCCTATTATAAATAAAATGCCTATTATTATATCAGGAGAAACTGGTGTAGGGAAAAGTTTCTTAGCTGAAATAATATATGAATATTGTATTGTAAATAAAATTATAAAAAATGAAAGCAAATTTATTATATTTAATTGTGCGCAATATGCAAATAATCCAGAACTTCTATCTAGCAATTTATTTGGACATGTAAAAGGTGCTTTTACAGGAGCTGATAAAAATTTCAAGGGAATTTTAGAAGAAGCAGAAGGTGGAATAGTATTTTTAGATGAAGTTCATCGTTTGTCAAAAGAAAGTCAAGAAAAGCTTTTTGTATTTATGGATAAAGGAATTATACAAAAAATAGGTGATGCAAGTAATGAAAAAAAAGTAAATGTCCGATTACTATTTGCAACAACTGAATTAGAAAGTGATTTGTTTTTAAAAACTTTTTTGAGAAGAATTCCTATAAAGTTAGAACTTCCAAGTCTAAATGAGAGGAGTAATTTTGATGTTTTAACTCTCATAGAAAATTTTATAAGAACTGAAGCTAATTATTTAAATAAGAACATTGTGATTCCAGAGAGAGTATTAGAATTTTTATTACACTTTGAATATAAAGGAAATATAGGAGAATTAAAAAATACTATAAAATATATGTGTGGTAAAGCATATACACAGGATTTAAATGCATCTAAAATTTTTGTGACAGATATGGACTTACCAGATGATAAAATGTTAACACATATAAAATTATATAAAATAAATTTTTCAAATAAATATCGAGAGTATAGTTCAATTGATATACCTGTAATTAATAATAAGAATATAAAGACAAAAAAATTTGAAGTTTTATTTAAAAATATAAAAGACTGCAATTTATCTAAAATTGAGAATACATTAGATTTAATAGAAAATGAATTAAATAATTATGAAAATAATTGTATGCTTTATAAAGCTATATTTTCAGTAGTTGCAAAAATTTTAAAAGATAAAATTTTTGAGTATAAAGTAAAATTTAATGAAGAGACCATAAATAAATTAACTTATTTTATAAATGAAATTTCAAGAAAAAAATTTCAAGATATAGGAATTATAAAGAAAAAAAGTGGTAGTTTATATCAAAATAAGTTTAAAGACGAAATGAATTTATCAGAAATTATTTTGAAAAGTTTATCAATCTTTAAAGGTAATGACTTTTCTGAGTCCGAAAAGATAGCATTGGCCTTATATATAAATTATTTGAATATGATAGAAAATAGCAAAAATATTAAAGCTATAATAGTTGCACATGGGCCTTCAACTGCATGTAGTATATCAGAGACAGCTAATACTTTATTAGGAGTTAGAATTTTTGAATATTTTGATATGCCTATGAAATGTAAAACTATAGACATAATAAATAAAATTTCTAATTTTTTAAAATTAAGAGAAATTGAAGATGGATTGGTTATACTTGTTGATATGGGATCGTTAAATCATATTTATACAGAGATAACTTCTGTAGTGAATGTACCAGTTGTTCTTATAAATAATGTTTCTACTAATTTAGCTTTAAGTGTTGGTGAGCTAATAGAGGCTAAATATCCAATAGAGGAGATTATAGAACGCGTTAAAAAATATAATAAAACAAAATATAAAATAATATACCCTAAAATTAAAAAGAAAAATGCTATATTAATTTCGTGTATTACAGGGTTAGGAACTGCTTATCATTTGAGAAATATGTTGAAAAAAAGTATGGCGTCGGATTTTAATATGGAAATAATTCCTGTTGAATATAGCTTGTTTAAAAATATGAAAAAGTTAAATGAAATTAAAATAACTTATGATGTTAGAGGTGTTATAACCACAATGGATTTACCTAAAATAGAATTTTTATCTGTAACTTTAGATGAAATTGTTAATGATAAAGGCAATGAAAAACTTTTTGAAATTTTTAAGGAATTATGCAGTGTTGAAGAAGTTGAGTTAATTAACAATAACTTTATAAAAATATTTTCATTAGAAAGTGTTGTGAGCTCAGTTACTATATTAGATACACAGAAAGTTATAGAGAATATAAATTTTTGTTTAACTAAATTTGAACGAATCTCAAATATGAAGATTCCAAATAATAAAAAGATAATTTTATATATTCATATAAGTTGCTTAATAGAAAGATTAGTAAGAAATTTACAAATTGATAGGTATAATAATTGTATAAAAAAAATACAGTGTCAAAGAAAAATGATAAATTTTATTAAAGAATCATTTAGTGGGATTGAGGAAATGTATAATGTCAAAATAAATGATGAAGAAGTTTGGTATGTTCATGATATCCTAACTGGGAATTTAGATAATAATGAGGAAATAGAGTTTTAAAAAGAGGGCCACTAAGTTGGCACTCTTTTTGCTATATATAAGAGTAAGTAGTGAAGGAGGTAGGTGAAATGATAAAAGTTATATTAGCTTCACATGGGACTATATCAATAGGAATAAAATCAGCACTACAAATATTATGTGGAAATACAGAAAATATTATTTCTATAGCAGGATATTTAAATGATGATTTTGATTTAAATGATGAAATTGAAGCGATATTTAGGCTTAAAGATAAAGGAGATACATTAATTGTTTTGACAGATATTTTAGGCGGAAGTATAAATAATGAATTTATGAGAAAGTTAGAAACCGAAAAATTTTATTTGATAAGTGGTATGAATCTTGGTTTAGCTTTAGAAATTTTCATGATTGAAGAGAATGAAAATATAGAAGAAAATTTAATTGATATTATAAATAGATCAAAAGAAAGTATTACATTATGTAATAATTTAATTCAAGAAAAAATAAAAGATGATAATTTTTAAGGGGGAGAGAAAATGATTAAGTTATTAAGGGTAGACCATAGATTATTACATGGTCAAGTAGCATTTTCATGGACACAGTTTTTAGGTGCTGACTGTATTTTAATTGCAAATGATTCAATAATTAATGATGAGTTAAGAAAAACAACTGTTAAATTGGCGAAGCCACAAGGGGTTAAAGTAGTTATAAAAAATATAGAAGATTCAATAACCGCAATAAACAGTGGTATAACTGATAAATATAAACTTTTCGTTGTGGTTGAGTCAATTATAGATGCAGAGCGTTTAATAGCTGGAACAAAATGTTTTAAAGAATTAAATCTTGGGGGAATAAAAGCAAGAAATGGGACTAGAAATGTTTCTAAAGCAATTAATATAACATCTGAAGAAGAAAAAATATTAAAGTCATTGATTGCAAATGGTATTTTAGTAGAAATAAGACAGATTCCTAATGATAATAAAATTTTAGCCAAAAATATATTAAGTTAAAAGAAGGAGGGGTATTATGTTCACTGCTTTGATGCTCGGATTAGTTGCTATGTTAGCTAATGCTGAATATTTGTTAGGAACTTCATTATTATCTAGACCTATTATAACTGGTTTCCTCACTGGTATTGTTTTAGGTGATATGAAAATGGGGATTATACTTGGTGCAACCTTGGAACTTGCATTTATAGGTGCGTTTTCTATAGGAGCTGCATTACCACCAGAAATTATTTCTGGTGCTATCTTAGGAACAGCTTTTGCTATTACCACTAATCAGGGTGCTGAGGTAGCTTTAGCACTAAGTGTTCCAATAGCTGCATTAGCATTAGTTATAAAAAACATATGTATGGTTTTTATACTTCCATTATTTGTTCATAAAGCAGATTCTTATGCTGAAATAGGAAATTGTAAAGGTGTTGAAAGAATGCACTTACTTGGAGGTTTTTTTTCTGTTAATTTACCAATAGGATTAATAGTATTCACTTCATTTTTATTGGGTGCGCCTGTTATAGAGTCATTCTTAGGAATAATTCCTCAATTTATACAAAATGGACTAACTATAGCAACAGGTTTATTACCAGCATTAGGATTTGCTTTGTTAGCTAAAATGATAATTAACAAAAAGGTCGCAGTTTTTTATTTTTTAGGCTTTGCGTTAGCTGTTTATTTAGATTTATCAATAACAGGTATAGCTATATTTGGAATAATTTTAGCAATAATTTTAACTAGTGGAAATAATAACAAACATTTAAGTGCTATTCAAGTAGGAGGTGATGAAGATGACGACTTCTAATAAAATAGAAAAAAAAGATTTAATGCGAGTGTTTTGGCGATCATTTTCGATGGAGTGGTCTTGGAATTATGAAAGACAAGCAAATATGGCTTATGCTTAT
>JBOFRC010000226.1:0-1977 GCA_051650825.1 Sarcina sp.
AAATGAAATATAGAGAAAATTCAGATATTCTTTTTTTATTTTTTATTTTAATTATTTGAAAATTATATTTTAAATATATTTGAAAGTTATATTTTATAGATATTTTATTAAAAATATCATAAATAAAAAATAAACTTACTAAAAAATAAGAACATGGAATATAGTATTTAGCCCAAAAAGTTGCACTAAGTGGAAGAGGATCAAGATAGTCTGAAAAAGCAATACTAAGAGAAAAAAGTAGTGCAAAAATAGAAATGCAAAGTTCTAAAATAAAAATAAATTTGAAAAATATTTTTTTCATGATATTCCTCCTTAATAAGTTTAAATACTCTGAATCCTAAATTTTTTGATTTTAGTATACCATGATTTTACAAAAAAATAGTTAAACATTATAGGGACTGTTCAAACAAGCATCATGGAAAAAGATAAATAATCAGTTGCAGTATATTAACGCTGAGAGTAGTTATGCAAATAGGAGGGGAAAGATACTTGGTATTTACTTAAATCAAAATAGAGCAATGGTAACAGGATTCCAAAAGATTAATGGAAAATGATATTAATTTAGTGATAGTGGAGCATTAGAACTTGAATGGCATGAAATATATGGCTATTGGTATTACACAGATTCACAAGGAAATGTATTAATAGGAATACATGAAATAGAGGGAAAAACTTATATATTTGATGATTCAGGAGCAATGTATAAAAATACAACAATAGATGGATAGATTATAGATAGTAATGGAGTAGCAACTAAAATAAATAATGCTGGTTTTGATAAGTTTAATAAAGAAGCAATAGCAAAATATGCAAAAGTAGCAACTGCATTTGGATTTAGATATGAAAATGTTGCAGAAAATTTATTTGAAGCACGTACAATAAGTACAATAAATCCTTCATGTGTAATTGTAGTAACAGCTTCTATAAGCACAGCAGGTACTTTTAGTCCGGAAAATAATGCACCTACATTAAACATTTCTAATGGGCAAATAAATGCTTATTCAACTTTACTAGGTAACATAATACCTTATGTAAAGTTAAATAAATTACAAATGGATGAATTAGCAATTCAGCTAGGTGATTGTGCTATTGTAGGTTCAGTGCTACCTAATGGGAATTTAAGACTTTATATTACTGTAACTTATCCTGCACCAGATGGTACACATCGTTTAGCAGCAACAAATACTTTAATTATAGAAATGCGTATTGATACTAATCCAAGACCATCAGATGGTAATGTTTCAAATGTTGTTGCACCAGAATGGAGTAGCTTAATGGAGTCAACAAGCTTAAGAATTACTAAATATAAAGATAATTTTACACAGAGAGAGTTTTGGGTAGGAGTTGCTATTGGGTTTGCTGTAGTAGGTGTGGTTTTTGCAGTACCTGCTGCTAGTGCTTTAGGTAGTACTGCGATTATTAATGCAATTGACAATTCACAACAAATAATTGAAAAGATACCTAAATAATTAAAATGAAAAGTATCTTATTGAGCAGTAACTACTCAATAAGATACTTTTTCTAAAAAAATGTAAAATTTTTGGTTTAATTTTTTAAAGCCAGAGTCGCATAAATTTTTGGACGACTATATGCTAATACTAGTATAATAGCCAATAAAGCAATCATGCTAATATATATATTCTGTGTGATTATAGATAAATATATAAAATATATAAAAACTAAAAATGATATAAACAAAATACTTAAATATAGTCGAGAAGTTTTAAGTTTTTTATATCTACAATAATATGTATCATCTAATTTTTTTCCATAAAGTAATATATCTTTTGTATCTAAATTAAAAAATATAGTATTAAATCTTTGTTTCTGTTTTATAGACATTTTGATACTTGGATTTTTTTCTGATATTTTATAAGAAAATCTATTTAATATTACTACTCCATCTTTTAAATTACCAGGTAGGGTATTTAGTGCTTTTGTATCTTTTGAAATAAATACCATCAACATAATTCTTCC
>JBOFRC010000227.1:0-1128 GCA_051650825.1 Sarcina sp.
TACTCTCATTTCAAATGACAAATGTCATATATCTTAAATCAGGTACACTCTTCATCAATTTGCGCCAGGCATGTAATCGCCACTTGGTCTAGACGAGCTCCAGCGTATGGAAGTAAAGTAATGCCAAATGTTTTTGAAACAAAAAAGCTTGTTGAATTGCACTACTTGAAAAAAATATGCATTGCATTAACCATGCTTGCATTTTAATGCATTGTATTTTTAGGGCTTGCATTTTTATGGGCTGAAATTCAACATGGTTGTATATTTAAGCTGTGAATATTTCAATTCAAAACATTTCACACACATTTTCATTATTAAAAATTCAATAATCCATATTCACCTCTCAGATTTCACTTCCAAAATATTCATTCTGTTTAAAAATACAACCTATAATATTCGACAGGCAATTTTCGGTCCATTTTATTTCGCTTTACAAATTCGCTTCCACAAATTCAGTGGTTCAAATTCGACGGAAAATTCAACAGTTCACGTCCTGGAACTGCAGGAATAGCAGTAGATTACCAAGCATAATCTCCATCTGCTGTTAGTCGACCTCACCAGCAGGAGGTGCAAGAGCTGCTGATGAAGACCAGAGTAACGGTAGAGAGAGTCAGTCATTCATTAAAACCATTTACAGAAATGGAGCAAGCGATACCTATTTGTGAGGATTATCAGGGCCAGTATATATATGTAAAAACTGCTAAATTTACAAAAGCTGTGTTTACATTTAAGTCTTCACAGTTACTTTTGTACATGTAAGCAGCTTTCTCTCCCGTGAACGAGATTATAATGTTATTCCCCGATGCTGATGTACAGATCAAACGTTACATATATTTCTCTCGGTTGTTTAGTTTCCTTAACTTTATATCGCGGCGCTGTGCTGCAGGTTTCCTCAAAACGTCATACTCCAGGATTCCCCTGCCGCCGGGACACTTAACATAGTTTAATACAGGGATATAAAAGACCAAACTCGCACCTTATTGAGGATGTAGGCTATACTATAGGCTACAGGCAAGCAGGTGGACTCAGAATATAAACATAACGCACAAAGTTTCACGCTAAGCGTTTCCCAGTGATATACTGGCATAAAGTTGGCTTGACAATGACATTGAACGATAGTCGCACATT
>JBOFRC010000228.1:0-1959 GCA_051650825.1 Sarcina sp.
GATACTGAGGATACTGAGGAACCTTCGGCGGTAGAGCAGGTGGAACGAACGGTGGCGCTTGAGGATACTGAGGATATTGAGGAGCCTGAGCTTCTACCTCTGTCCCTACTAAGCACCCGAGCAGTGCTAGTGCCAATAAAGAGGTGACACTCCAGCACTTTGCCATGGTTTAACAGCAGTTTGATCTGGACAGTCCCCAAGTGTACCACTTGCTGCCACATTTATATGTGACTAGTTTTAACAACCCCACCTCCGAGACCGAATCACCACCAATCACAGTTTCCTATCTTTTCAATAGCCACTTAAAAGCTTCAGGGGTGTATTATGTAATGTTTTTTTACATTATTCAAGTTCACAAGATCAGTTGTATGGGTGGGACAAGGAGATGAAACACGTGTGTCCTATCAGATCAGGTCACTGGGTTGGATGACAGTCTGACATTAAAGTTTTTATTGACAAGTCCAACATTTGGGTCACAAAAACCTTTATCAAAGGTATTTTTGGCCTCAAGCTTTATTTGTCACTTAATGTTTATTTTACTAGTGCACAGTGGCGAACATACTGATCTTTTCTCTGGATCTGTAACAAAGTTTGCCTTAATATGCACTTCAGCCCAAACTAGGGCTGTCTATATGTTTGCTTTGTTGCTGTGTAGTCCATTATGAACATATTCACTCATACTACCATTATTTAAACACAACCATGTTACAGTTTCCTAAACAGAGAGCTTTAAATCCACTGCTAGACAAACATGCTGCAACGGTTCATGTCAGCATAGAAACGTCTTTAAGCCTAGGAAGACTTGTAGATATGACTCTATACAGTATTGCATAATTATTGTAGCTAGGGAGGTAACAGATGAACAACGTAAAGGTCTTTTATTGTACAGTTGTAATAACTGTCAATTGTACAATGTAATGCCGTCACCATCACCAGTCTTTATTGTTTAAAATCTGAACATCTCACTGTGTGGTACTGATTCATGGAATGATATTTGTGTCAGTTCTGAGTGCATGATTGGACATTTTGAGCACAGAAAAAGATTTTTTCAAGCAAATACATTTTATTTTGTAAACAAATTATTATGCTACGAATAATTTAATGTGTGCAAACAAAAATCTATTCTGTGCCCAATAAGTTTGCTATTTTCCACATAAGTGCAAAATAATAACCTCTCATAAAATATCAGTGATGACACGTGTTGAAGAAAATTTGAATTCCTGTAGGGAGCTCTTAAACTGCTGATTAAAACAATCAGTGGAATAGCTTTTAAATCATGAATTAAATCATAGTGTTACAGTATTGAACCATTTTCTGGGACCATTTTGGGAACCTCTTTAGCATTACAGCTAATCAGATCCATGATATTAAAGAGAACAGCCACTCTAAAATAAAATTCACCTTATTTCTACATAGTTACACAGCTCAGTTTGAACTTGTGACTTTAAACAGTTCTCTTTCGACAGATTGTTGTGGTGATCATGTTGTGTCAAAACAAATCCTGGAGCTTCTCCACAGAAAGTCAATAAAGGAAGAAATTCTAATATCCTTCCTTCACAGCCCTACACAGGATGAGAAGTAGGAACTAGAGGTAAAAATAGGTGCATTTGCTCAAGTACTGTATTTATAATTTAAGTATTTCTATTTTGTGCTACTACAGTATACCTCTACACAACAACTGTTTATTCCTCTATATGTACCTGACAGCTGTAGTCACTAGTTACTTCACAGATTAATATTTACATACACAATATACTGTGTAATAAGCGAAGAAATATGATGATTTTTTTGTAGATTAAATTACCCACAAGCATACACATTAATGTACTGATAATTGAACACACAAAGGAGGCCTTCTTTATAATGAGTACTTTTACTTTTGACAATTTTAACTGCATTTTGCTGCTCTATACTCTTTATCAGTTAAACGACTTTTACTTGTAATTGCATAGTGGTACT
>JBOFRC010000229.1:0-7693 GCA_051650825.1 Sarcina sp.
GATTAAAGAATAAAATTGGAGAGTGAACTAATGAGGAAAACTAAAATTTCTATGATACTTGTTGCTACAATGTTAGGTGCTTTAGTGGCAGCACCAAGTATCAACAATCATACGGCACAGAAACATAATGATGTTAAAGGACAAGTTTTATTAGCTGGATCAAAGGTAGCACCACAAAAATTAGCAGTAAATCAAGTTGCTAATCAATGGATACAAAATGGTGGTAATTGGTACTATCAGTTAGATAATGGTACTAACGCTATTGGATGGCAAAATGTAAATGGAACTTGGTATTATTTTAATAATAGTGGAATAATGCAAACAGGATGGATTAATTCAAATAATCAATGGTACTATTTAGAAAGTTCTGGAGCTATGGCTACAGGGTGGGCTTTAGTAAATAATCAGTGGTATTATATGGATAATTCAGGAGCAATGCAAACAGGATGGCAATTAGTTAATGGTAAATGGTATTTATTAAATAATTCAGGAGCGATGGAGACTGGATGGCAAGATGTTAATAATACTTGGTATTATATGACACAAAGTGGAGCTATGGCTACTAGCTGGACACAAGTTAATGGTACTTGGTATTTATTAGATAATTCAGGAGCAATGCAAACAGGATGGGTATGTTCAAATAATGTTTGGTACTACTTAACATCTAGTGGAGCTATGGCTACAGGTTGGGATAATATAAACAATGTATGGTATTACTTCAATAGTAATGGAGGTATGCAAACAGGATGGCAACAAATAAATAATACTTGGTACTATATGGATAATTCAGGAGCGATGCAAACTGGATGGTTAAACTTAAATGGTACTAAATATTATCTTAATTCATCCGGAGCAATGGTGACAGGATGGCAAGAAATAGGTGGAAGTAAATATTACTTTAATTCATCAGGAGCCATGCTTACAGGTAAGCAATTTATAGATGGTTACATAGCTACTTTTAATAAAGATGGAGCTTTAATTAGTTATGAGGCACAAAAAAAATATACAAGTCAAAACTATAACTCTACATTAACAAATTATGTTGCAGCACAGCTAGCTCAGTATAATAAGGTTATGGGAGGAGCAAATGGGTTTAATAAAGAGCAGTTAGCTAAGTTTAAAGAACAACTTACAAATGCTGTAGATCCAAAAGCAGCTACAGAAGTATATCAATTCTTAAATATAGCTAGTTATAGAAATGTTAATGAAGAGGCTTTTGCAAATGCACTAGCTGGAAAAGGTGTACTTTCAGGACAAGCTCAAGCGTTTATTGGGGCAGCTAAAGAATATAATTTAGACCCTGTTTACTTTATGGCGCAATCAGCACTTGAAACAGGTTGGGGAACTAGCAATTTCTCTAAAGGTATAACTATTAATGAAGTTCAAAAATATGAGAATGGCAAGTTTGTAACAGAGAATGGAAAACCTGTAATGATTAAATTAGCACAACCAGTAACTGTGTATAATTTATTTGGAATAGGAGCATTTGATAGTGATCCTACTGTTGGAGCTACAACTTGGGCTTATATGCATGGATGGACAAGCGTTTCTAAAGCGATTTATGGAGCAGCACAATTCCTTCATACTCAGTATCTAGATAATCAAATTAAGCAAGATACTCCTTATGAATTAAGATATATAAATGCACCATTATATGATATATGGCACCAATACTCAACAGATATACAATATGCTCAAAGTATTGGGCAAATAATAGATGAATATAGTTCTTTATACAGTCCAACAGATACATTTGTATTCAATGTACCTAGATTTGAAGGTATGTCAGCAGAAATTCCTAGCAATCTAAAACAAACACAAGTTACACAACAAGAGTTTGCAGTAATCAATAATCAACCTGTAGAAAATACAGTTGAGAGTAGTAAAGTTGCTAAGGCGATAAATGTTGTAAAGAATTAATTTATAGAGACAAACACTTTAATTTGAAAAGTGTTTGTCTTTTTTACTGCAAAATTATCAAGTATCTTGCTTTAAAGTAAAATATTAACATATAATAATAGATAAGATATAAGGATGGTGATAAAGTGCAAATTTTAATTGTTTTTATGGCAATAATAGCAACAATACATATTTTTTAGGTATTTTTCTATAAAGTTTTGTTTAGTTGAAATAATTTAAAGTAGAAAAATTTAACACCCCTTAGAGATGAGTATTATAAAAATTATCTCTAAGGGGTGTATTCTAGGTATTTATTTTTAGATATTAAGTATAAACTGTTCTACTACTTTAGCGACTCCATCATTGTCATTAGTATCCGTTATATGCTGAGATATTTCTTTAATTTCTGCAACAGCATTGCCCATAGCAACACCAAGACCAGCATATTCAATCATAGGGAAGTCGTTCATAGCATCTCCAACAGCAATTATTTCTTCTTGTTTTATTCCAAGGTGTTTAGCAAGTCTACTTAGAGCTAAACCTTTGTTTGATTCCTTATTGAAGAATTCTAAGAAGAAAGGTGTACTTTTAGCAACGCTATATTTCTCCCAAAGTTCTTTAGGAAGTTTAGACATACCTGCATCTAAAATTTCTGGCTCATCTATCATCATAACTTTAACTATTGTTTCTTCAGGATGAATTGAATCATGTTCAATTACATTTACTTCTATGTCATTTATATCAGCTTCTACCTGTGTGTATTTGCTGTGTTTAGGTGTTATAAGTCCTTTTTCTGGTGAAAAACTATGTATGTTAACTCCAACATTTTTACTATGCTCATATAAGTCTAATAAATCTTGTCCACATAAAGTAAGGTTAGAGATAACTTCTTTAGTTTTAACATTTTGTACAAGACAACCATTATAACTTAGAACATAGTCATCATCAGTTACAAGCTCTAGTAAATCAAGAGATTTTAATAGTCCTTCAAGTGGTCTACCTGAAGCAAGAACAACATATACACCTTTTTTTCTAGCTTCTCTTAAAGCATCTTGTGTTCTTTTTGAAATTTCTTTATTACTGTTTAAAACAGTACCATCCATATCTAATGCGATTAATTTATACATTTGGAACCCCCAGTTGTTTTTATTTTATATAATAAACATATAGCAATAATATTTATATAGCAAGTTTAATGATTTTATTTCTAGATAAGCTAAATAAATTTGGTGTATAATAAATATTAATTATAAGAGAATAAAGGAGCGTTTTTAGAAATGGCTGTTAGCATAAAGGACTCAAAAAGAGTTGTCGTAAAGGTAGGAACATCTAGCCTTACACATAAGAATGGAAATATAAATTTAGGAAGAATTGAAAAACTTGCTAGAGTTCTATCAGACCTTCAAAATATGGGGAAGGAAATTGTATTAGTATCATCTGGTGCTATAGGTGTTGGGTGTAGTAGATTAGGACTTAAGGAAAGACCTGAGTCTATAAAAGGAAAGCAAGCAGCAGCTGCTGTTGGTCAATGTCATTTGATGAATATATATAGTAAATTTTTTGGAGAATATGGTCATGTAGTTGCTCAGGTATTATTGACAAGAGATGTTATTGAAGATGATAGAATGAGAAACAATGTATGCAATACATTTGACACACTACTTGAACAAGGAATAATTCCTATAGTTAATGAAAATGATACTATATCTATTGATGAGATAGAGAATATTTGTAATTTTGGAGATAATGATAATTTATCTGCTATAGTTTCTTTATTAACTAATGCAGATTTACTTATAATTTTATCTGATATAGATGGATTCTATAATGGAGACCCAAGAAAGGTTAAAGATGCAAAGCTTATAGAAGAAATTGATGACATAACTGAAGAAATAAAGGCTAGTGCAGGTGGAGCAGGAACTTCATTTGGAACTGGTGGTATGAGAACTAAAATATCGGCAGCTGAAAAGGTTGTAGAAAGAGGAATACACATGATTCTTGCGAATGGTGAGGAACCAAGTATTCTTAGAGATATATTAGTTGATGGTGAGAGAAGAGGAACTTTATTTATTGGTAAGAAATAAAAATCTTATTAATTAGATAAGAGATGTTAAGAAGGAGTTGTAAAAATGAGTGAGTTAATTACTAAGGGAAAGCTTGCAAAGAAAGCCGCTTATGAGCTTGGAATAACAAGTACGGCTAAAAAAAATGAAGCTCTAGCAGCCATAGCTGAGAATTTAGTTAAAAGATGTGATGAAATTTTAGCTGAAAATGATAAGGATGTAGCATTAGCTAGAGAAAAAGGAACTAAAGAATCATTAGTTGATAGACTTAAACTTACTAAAGAGAGAGTCGAGGCTATGGCAAATGGTGTTAGAAAAATAATAGCACTTGATGATCCTGTTGGTGAAGTGACATCAATGAAAAAAATGATGAATGAACTTAAAATAGGAGTTCAAAGAGTTCCACTTGGAGTTGTAGGAATTATTTATGAATCAAGACCTAATGTAACAGCAGATGCAGCAGCGTTATGTCTTAAGACTGGTAATGCAGCACTTTTAAGAGGTGGAAAAGAAGCTATAAATTCAAACCTTAAAATTGTTGAAGTTATAAAAGAGGCTATTTTATCAGTTGGTCTTTTAGAAGGCTGTGTTCAAATATTAGAAGATACATCAAGAGAGACTGCAACAGAGTTTATGAAACTTAATGAGTATCTTGATGTTTTAATTCCAAGAGGTGGGGCTGGTCTTATCAAGGCAGTAGTAAATAATGCTACAGTTCCAGTAATTGAAACAGGAACAGGGAACTGTCATATATATGTGGATGCACAGGCTGACATAGAAATGGCTAAAAATATTATAATAAATGCTAAAACATCAAGAACAGGAGTTTGTAATGCAGCAGAATCAATGCTAGTTCATAAGGATATAGCGGATGAATTTTTACCAATAGCTATTAAAGAATTAAAAGCTAAAGGGGTAGAGATAAGAGGCTGTGAAAAAACTAGAAAATATGATGAGTCAATAGTTTTAGCTACAGAAGAAGATTATGCAGCAGAGTTTTTAGATTTAATATTATCTGTTAAGGTTGTAGATAGTTTAGAAGAGGCTATAGACCATATTAATAAGTTTGGAACTAAACATTCAGAAGCTATAGTTACGACTAATTACTTTAATTCAGAGAAGTTTCTTCAAAGAGTTGATGCAGCAGCAGTATATGTAAATGCTTCGACAAGATTTACAGATGGAGAAGAGTTTGGTTTTGGAGCAGAAATAGGAATTAGTACTCAGAAGCTTCACGCAAGAGGTCCTATGGGGCTTAAAGAACTTACAACAAATAAATATATTATTTATGGTAATGGACAAATAAGATAGATTATTAAAATTTAAATAAAAAAATTTTAGGTGGAGATTATCTTCACCTAAAATTATATATTTGCTATGCTTTTAGCATAAAAAGAGGACTGTATTTTAAAAATACAGTCCTCTTCGTTATTCGTAGTCTAGGGTAATTTGAGTTATTTGACTATGAATTTTTATATAGTGTGAGTTTATTTACATCTTGCGCTAAAATTTCAATTATCCTAAGTATGCATTAAGCATCCAAAGTGATTTTTGATATTCAGCTAGGTAACCATGCATTAAATCTGATACTGGCATATTACCTTCTTCATCAGCTATAGCAATAATTTCTTTTGTTGAAGCTAACATTTTCTCGAAGTCAGCTTTAAGAATTTCTATTGCTTTTCTTGAACCTATTTTTTCTTCTGGTAATTCAGCAATTGTTGCTACTTCTAAGAAGCTTTTCATTGAAGCTACTGGTTTAAATCCTGATGATAATAAAACTTCAGCTACTTCATCCATACCTTCAGCCATTATGTTATATAACTCTTCAAATTTTGCATGTGTTGTGAAGAATCCTTCTCCAGAAACATACCAGTGAAGATTATGTAACTTAATGTTTAAGATACCTTGATTTGCTAAATATACGTTTAAATTCTTTTCTAATTTCATATGATTTTCCTCCTAATCTGAATATTTTTTTTTGAAATATAAATAGTAATATAGTGTTCGTTCATTTTCTTTAATCACTAATATTTAGTAATTAATAATTGTTATTGTTTATGTTTTTATTATATATATTCTATATATAAAAGTCAATACTAAATAATAATAATTATTATTTAAATTTATATTTCTTTTTAAATAGAGATATAGAGAGGGCTTAGAAAAAAATTAGAATGCTTCTTTTAAGATTTTTCTGCTAACTTCTAGAGTTAAATCTCCAGTTTCAGATAAAATAGTCATTCCGTGATTTTCTAAAGCTTTAACTACATCATCTATTTGTTCTTCTTTAATATTATAATCAGAAAGGTGAGTTTTTACTCCTAGACTTTCAAAGAAGTTTCTTGTTTTTTCTATAGCAAGAGTAGCTTTTTCTTCATCTGTACCTTCTGTTATTTTCCATACTCTTTCTGCGAATTGAGCTAGTTTTGCAAGTTTTTTATCTTTTCTTATTGTCCAGATAGCTGGTTGCATTATAGCTAAAGTTTTTCCGTGGTCTATTCCAAACATAGCTGTTAATTCATGACCTATAACATGGCAAGACCAATCTTGAGGTACACCAGCACCTATTAATCCATTAAGACCCATAGTTGCACACCAAACAAGGTTAGCTCTCATATCATAATTTTCTTTATCAGCTAAAGTTTTAGGTCCTACTTCTATTAATGTTTGAAGAATACCTTCTGCTGTTCTATCTTGGAATCTTCCTTCAGCAGGGTATGTTACGTATTGCTCACAAACATGAATAAATGTATCTATTATTCCGTTTGCTACTTGAGTATCAGGAAGAGTCATAGTAAGAGTTGGGTCTATGAATGAGAATTTAGGGAATACTAAAGGATTTCCAAAAGATAACTTAGCATCATCTATACAGATAACTCCACCAGCATTCATTTCTGAACCAGTTGCAGGTAATGTACAAACTGTTCCAAGTGCTATTGCATTAGTAAAGTTTAGGCTACGTCTGTTAGGACTTAATAATATATCCCTAGCATTTCCTTCGAAACAACTAGCAAGTGCTATAAATTTAGTTCCGTCCATTACAGAACCTCCACCTACAGCTAAAAGAAAATCTATTTTTTCTTTTTTTACTATTTCTACAGCTTTCATTACTGTTGTAAATTGAGGATTTGGTTCAATACCTCCAAATTCAAATACTTTTCTACCTTTTAAGGCATTTAATACTTTGTCTAGTGTACCGAATTTTTTTACTGATCCACCACCGTAAGTTACTAAAACTTTAGCATCTTTTGGAACTACATTGTTAAGTTCCTCTAATCTATCTTTTCCAAATATTATTCTTGTTGGGTTATAAAAATCAAAATTATTCATATATAGCATAATCTCCTTTTCTTTTGTTATTTTTTAGTTATTTAGTTAACATGATATTTATTATAAAACGTATGCTTGTTTATTTTATGTAGAAAAGTCGAATTTTAAAAGTTTTTTATTTTATAGAAAAAAAGTTTTAAGAAAAAAATATGTATAAATGTAAGGATTCTAAATTAATACTATTGAACTAGTTGCGAACAAAAGTTAATTGAAAATTATTTTCAAAATTGTATTGACAATGACTTAATTAAGAATTATTATTAGTACATAACATTTATTAATTGAATTTGAATTTCAATTAGTTAATAAATTAACGGTTAATTTAAAAATATAGAAAGCAGATACTAGGAGGTACAAGATTATGTCATTAATAAATAAAAAGGTTTCAGATTTTAAAG
>JBOFRC010000230.1:0-1606 GCA_051650825.1 Sarcina sp.
TGCCCTACAGCGCCTCCACCTGGAGGAGAGCAGCAATGACCATCAATCACAGCAGGCAATGCAGCGCCACAGATACAGGAAGCTCACAGGGGTTTCTTTCACTGGTTGAATTAAGTTGACCGGGAGAAGAAATTCCTCCAGGAATGATAATCAGACACACAGAACATCAGGACTGCAAACATTTAACACTGTCTCTCTGTCTTTTTTCTGTCTTGTCTTTAAGGTTGGAACAGCCCTCCTGTTAACAACAATTCACAGCCTATGCAGAACTGGTACCTCTTCCATTCACATAGTTAGGCTATGTTTCTGCCCTGAGGTCACACCAGAAAGGCTCGTGATACTCAGAGGAGCACCAGAGGGTGACTAGAGGAAAGACCTGTGCCTCTGCTGTGACATCAGGGCCGTTGAATATAAAAAATCTCATATTAAAAAGGACTGTGTGCCAACCTCCTTTTTTGCAAAGTGTTGTGTTTTGCACTTCGAGGCAACCACTTTAAAGCTCTGAAGTTCATGGATGGAACAGAAAAGCTGACTGTTTGTCCATTTCTCATTTGCATACTGTATGTCACATATTTATTGTACTGAATGATCATCTTCTGCTGTAGCAGTGGTTCCAAACTGGTCTGTGGGACCCTGCTGTTAGTTTTCATTCTTTTCATCTAGTTTTCAGCATCAGTCCAGAGGCCCACAGGTGTTTTCTCTTTTAGTTAACCGGGTTTGCAGAAAAAGCAGTCCCTACTGGATGGCTAGGAGGAAACACCAAGCAGAAACCACATGCAAAAATGACAATTATACAATGCTGCATTTCCATAGTGTCAGGAAATCGCCTGCAACTCTTGATGTAACCAGCTCACTATGACTGCTTTTTTTCTTTGAACCAACGCTCCCTTGATAAAGCTGATTCACCAACAAAATGCACTATAAGGTTGCCTGTGTAGACAAATGTGCAAAGTTCGAAGTCAGTCGAAACCTTGGTGACAAGCAGGATAATGTGGGCCTGCTCCAAAGCTGGTGAGGACATTTGGCCATAGAATAACATAACCATTTATGAAGTCTTAAGTCTTTTATTAAAATGTTATTAAACGAGCCTCTAGCTGGGCTGTTGTGGTAAAAATCCCAGTCATGACTTCATGAGAGGTTTGTCACTAGTATATTATTATTGTTAAGCAAATAATTGTTATATAATGTATATTACACTCTAAAATGTTAACATTGCTTACTGTTTTGTCAAGTTTGAAACATACTGACATTTAGTAGCTTCTATCAAGCCTGTTTAGAGTCTTATTGCTAAATCCTTGGTATAGTTCAATCACTAATAATGCATCATATTATAAAGGGATCATATAATGGGATGTTATGTTGCCGATCCAAATTAAATGAACTTTAGAAAATGTCATATGCTACAGCAGCTCTCAGCACTGCAGCTGCAACGTTTCGTCGCTAGATGCCGCTGTGCGTGCTCTGATGACGTCACGTTTGCAGAAGCTAAAAGCCCGATGAGTGCAGCAGTCTCTCGCCGGGTGCGGTGGCGCGCGCCTGTAATCCAAGCTACCGGGAGGCTGAGGCTGGCGGATCGTTTGAGCTCAGGAGCTCTGAGCTGCAGCGG
>JBOFRC010000231.1:0-4688 GCA_051650825.1 Sarcina sp.
GTTCAACTTTTTAAGTTAAAATAATAATATGATATAAAGGTAATTAATGAAAAATGTATACCTTATTTTGGATATGGAGGTAATAATATGGCTACGGCTGAACACATTAAATTGTTAGTTAAGTCCCATTATGAGAACGAAGATAGATTTAAAACTGTAGTTTTACAAATAGCAGCCTATGAAGCGAATAAAGGTCACACAACACTAGCAAAAGATTTGAAAAAAATAATAGATGGAAAGAAAAAAGAAAAACGAGTTTTAGTAGAAAATCATACACGACCAACTAGTGAGCTAATAACTTGTAGTTTATCAGATAAAAAATTATCAGAATTGATAGTATCAGAAGAAACGAAAGAGATTATTAAAAGAATTTTAAAAGAGTATAGACAGAAAGATAAATTAAGTAAGTTTGGTTTAGAAAATCGAAGAAAGTTTTTATTAGCAGGTCCGCCAGGAACAGGTAAAACAATGACAGCAGCGGTTTTAGCTAAAGAACTTAATCTACCATTTTGTACAATATTAATGGATAAAATGGTTACAAAGTATATGGGTGAGACAGGAAGTAAATTGAGACAAATTTTTGATAATATTAGTGAATGTAAAGGAGTTTATTTATTTGATGAGTTTGATGCAATTGGAGCAAAAAGAAACTCAGAAAATGATATAGGTGAAATGAGGCGAGTTTTAAATTCTTTTTTACAGTTAATAGAGCAAGATAAATCAGAGAGTCTCATCGTAGCAGCTACAAATAATCCAGATATGTTAGATAGTGCATTATTTAGAAGGTTTGATGATGTTGTTAATTATAGTTTGCCAGGTAAGAAGCAAATTAAAGAAATTATTCTTAATATTTTGGGTGAGTATGCTGGCAATATAGATTTTGATAAAATTATTGAATCAGCAGAGGATTTTAGTCCAGCAGAATTAACAAAGGTTTGTAATGATTGTATTAAAGAAATGATATTGATGGATAAAGAAGAAGTTAATACTAATCTATTGCTTAAAAATATTATAGAGAGACAAAATTCTTATAGATATCTATGAGGGAGGAATTTAAATGGAAAAGAAATATGATAACATATTTTTACAAGATAGAAAAATAACAGCCGGTTATAGAAGTCCGGCTGGTGGTAAGCCTAAAGATCCTCCTAAAAGGAATCATAGATTACATGGGAAATATTTAATTGAGCAAATAAAAAATATTGAAAACTTGCAAAAAAATGAAAGCGTTTTTTCTATAGAAGAAACAGCAGGTATGTATTTAGAGTTTGAAGGAAAGTCAGGTTTTGATTTAAAGACAGAATCGTTAGAGGATAATCGAGCTAATATTAGGTTAGTTAATATTAGGAGAGAAGAAGAAGTAGATAAAGCAACTGTATATATTCCAAAAGGTAAAGAAGCTAAGATGATTAAGAAAATAACTGAATATTATAAGTCTCCTAGTGAAAAAAAAATAAAAAACAAAACTTTAGTAGCATCGATAGAACAGATAAATAGTGTTAGTATAAAATCATTTTGGATTGGAAAGGAAAAAGATATACCAGGAAAAGATAAAGTATGGTGTGAAATATGGTTAAGAACAGAACAAGAACAAGATTTATATTTATTTAAGCAAGTTGTAGAGGAACGAGACTTAGACATAAAAAAAGATAAACTGATTTTTCCAGAACGAACAGTTGTTTTGGTAAGAACAAATAACGCTGATATAGAATATTTGATAAAAAGAAGTAATCTTGTAGCAGAAGTTAGGAAAGCAAATATATCTCAGGTCTATTTTCAAGATCTTTTAAGACATGAACAAATTGAGTGGGAAAGAGAATTAAGGGAAAGAATAGATTATAGTAATAAAAATAATATATATATATCAATATTAGATACAGGAATAAATAATACTCATTTATTGTTAAAAGATGTTCTTTTAGAGAAAGATATTTTTAAGTATGAGGAGGCGTGGAATATTGGTGATCACGTTGGACATGGAACTGCAATGGCTGGTGTAGTTACATATGGAGATTTATATTCTAAATTAGAAACACAAGATGGGATAAATTTACAATTTAATTTAGAATCAATGAAGATTTTGCCTGACAATAGCAGTAATAATCCAGAATTATATGGTGCGATTACAGTAGATGCTGTTAGTACATTATATATAGAAAATCCTCATTATAATAGAAGTATTTGTATAGCAATAACTGAAGATAATAATGAGTGTTATGGAGAACCAAATTCATGGTCAGCGGCAGTAGATAGTTCGTCCTATGGTGACATTGATAAACAAAAAAAGTTATATGTCGTATCTGCTGGAAATATAAGGGATTATATAGATAAAACTAATTATCCAGAATACAATACAATCAATTTAGTCCAGGCACCAGGACAAGCGTGGAATGCAATAACAGTAGGTGCTTACACAGAAAAAGATCAAGTTGAGTATGAAAGTTATGGATTACGAAGAACATTGGCAAAAGCAGGGGCAATATCACCTTATAGTAGAACATCTGTATTATGGGATAGTAAGAAATGGCCAATAAAACCAGAAGTTGTATTTGAAGGTGGAAATATGATTGTAGATAATTCAGGTAATTTTGGGGATGAACAATTGGAAAGTTTAACTTTAAATAATATAAAAAATAATGAGTTTACAACAATAAATGGGACAAGTTCTGCAACTGCATTTGCGAGTAATTTTATCGGCATATTAAAAAATAGATATCCGGATGCTTGGCCAGAAACAATAAGAGGATTAATGATTCATTCAGCAGAGTGGACTAAGCAGATGAAAGAGCAATTTTTAACTTCAAATAGTAAAAAAGCACATAAGTTATTATTACGTACTTGTGGTTATGGAGTTCCAAATTTAAAAAAAGCTTTGAATTCAGCTGAAAATAGTGTTAATTTAATTATCGAGTCAGAACTATATCCATTTAAAAAAGTAAAAAGTAATATTAAAATTAATGAAGTAGATATACATGAAATTCCTTGGCCAAAGGAGACGTTGGAAGAATTATATGATGAGAATGTAAGAGTGAAAGTAACACTTTCTTACTTTATTGAGCCAGCTCCAGGTGAAGTTGGATGGAAAGATAAATATAGATATCAATCATGTGGTTTAAGATTTAAATTAAATGGCAAAATGTCAGCGGCGGAATTTAAAGCTAAAATTTCTGTGGAAAATGAAATAGATGAAGATGAAGTTACAACAAGTTCAGGTATAGATTGGGAATTAGGAACTAATAATAGAGATGTTGGATCAATACACTCAGATAGATTTACCGTAAGAGCTATTGATTTAATAGATTCAAATTATATAGCTGTTTATCCTGTTGGGGGGTGGTGGAAAGATAGAAAAAAACTAGAGCGATACCATAATAAAATAAGATATTCTCTAGTAATTACATTAGAAACACCGAAAGCAGAAGCAATGTTATATACTGAAATTAAAAATCAAATAAAAATAAAAAATAAAGTTAAAATAGAAAGTAAAGTAGAGATAAAAATCAAATAAAAATAGTGCAGTTAACATAATTAACTGCACTATTTTTGTTTATGAAAGTTTAAAAACTGCTAACGGAGAAAATTTTATCATGAAATCTTTATAAATAGTAGATAATCCAAATTTAGTTATGTAATAATTTATAGATTCTTGTAAGAACTCAATAGTAACATTAAGATAATCAGCAAGTTCAAATTTATTCGTCACACCATACATATAAGCATTAATGATGCTCTTTAAGGGTATCATTTTTTCATAGCTCCAATTCCTTGCTAACTTTTCTTGTTTCCTATTTCGTAATTTAGATTGGTCCAAAATATCACCAACAGTTAATAGGTAATGTCCAAGCTCCTCAGCTAAGACACAACCTTTTTTTATTGTAGTTAAATTTTTATCTATAGCTATACGATTATCAAAACAAAGTCCATCTACTGTTTTTAAATCGAATTCTTTTACAATAACATTCATGTTATCACTTTCAATTAATAATGTGTCATAATCCAAAGCTGTCACTCCTTAAATTACTTCCATAAATCATCATTTTTCATGATATTTATGTCATGTTTATAATCTTCTTTCGTAAATTTACCATCTTTTTCGTGTGCTGCAAGTGGAGTGATTTCCTCTGCAATTTCTATATTATTATATTTAGGCAGTTCGGATAATTCTTTAATTCTTTTTATAGCCTCATCTTTGCCTTTTTCATTTAATTTTTTAAATTCTTTTATTAGTTTTAATTCTTTTAAATTTATATTTTCTATATTAGAACTAGAAGGGGGTTGATCATCAGATAATAGATAGTCTATTGAAACACTAAAATAATCTGCAAATTTTTTTAATGTTTTTCTGCTAGTTCCTTGTTTATTAGTTTCGATTGTACCCAATGTTGATTGTGCAATATTTAAAATTTCACATAGTTCTTTTTGAGTAAGTCCCGCTTGTTTTCTCAACTCTTTAATTTTATTTCCTAGCAAATATATCACCTCTTACGATAATTTTATCATTAATTATGATAAATATAAATTGTTTTATAATAAAATTTTATTTTTATTCATAATATCTTAAAAAGTGATTTAAAATATCTTATTATAAGATATTTAGAGAGATTTAAAGGATAAGGACCTTAATTTGCTTTTATAATCTTAAATTAAGTTATTTTTGAGTGGAATATTATCGTAATTTAAGATAATAT
>JBOFRC010000232.1:0-6024 GCA_051650825.1 Sarcina sp.
ACGGATAATCAGGAGTTAGCAAAGATAAAGGGATCACTATCTAATATTAGAATGAAACTTATAGAGTTATATGTTCAAGAAGAGCTTATTTTAAAACATAATATTAAAAATGATGATTTAGAAAAAATTAGAAGTGGAATATTTGAACTTGATAACCGATATGATAAATTGTTTATTGAATATAATAAACTTAGCAGAGAAAACGAAACTGAGATTGAAAAATTAAGAAAAGAACTTTAAGATATTAAAAAATCTTAATAACCCTAAAATAAGTATAAAATTCTAGAGTTACATAATTCTAGAATTTTTTTATTGGAAAAATTTTATTTATTCTATATGAAAAATGCTATAGTATAAAAAGATTATATAATAATAAGAAAATAAGAGGACTAGAGACTAATTTGGGTAATTTACTTGCATTAAATATTGATGATTAAATATGTGGAAATAATATGTAACTAATTTGAAGTAAACTTAAAAAATGTATGAATTTTATGTGAAATGTGATATATTATAAGAGTTGTAAATACAACAAGATAATAAATTTAATCGGACAAATGGAGAGGATAATAATGGCAAGAGGAAAATTAGTAAAAATTATAGGGGCAGCGATAGCTGTAATAATAGTCGTCGGAGGAGGATATGCTGTGTATGCTAGCACGCATGATAGTGGTGCTAAGAATAATATAGTTTTAGCTATATCAAGTACACCAGCAACTATGAATCCGTTATATGCAAATTCAAGTAGTTCATTAATGGTAACAGATGCTATTTATGAACCAGTATACAATCTAAATAATAATGGGACACCAGAGTTTAATACATTAGCTCAAAGTATTACCCATTCAAAAGATTGTAAAACTTATACATTAACATTAAAGAGTGGATTAAAATGGTCAGATGGCCAACCTTTAACAGCAAATGATATTGTATTCACTTTTGATTCTATAATGAATCAGAAAAATAATGCCCTTATAGTCCAGACATTCATTATCGATGGTAAACCAGTAACAGCGAAGGTTATAAATGACACAACTGTTCAATTTAGTTTACCTGCTCCATCACTAGGATTTGAACAAAATTTAGCAAGTTTATATCCTATACCAGAACATATATACAAAAATGCTAAAGATTTAAAAACAGACCCAGCTAACAATAAACCAGTTGGAGATGGTCCTTATATGTTTGAATCAGAACAATCAGGATCTTCAGTAACTTTAAGTAAAAACCCTTATTTCTTCGGAAATAAAGCTAAAATAGATAATGTAGTATATAAAGTTATGCCTAATGCTAATTCAGAAACAGCAGCATTAGAATCAGGAGAATTATCAGCTGGATACTTATCACAACAGCTACTTAAAAATCCTAAAATAGCAAATAACTATGATGTGAATCAATTTGGTTCAGGTTTAGTTAATACAATAGTATTTAACTTTAAAAATAAGAATTTACAAAACTTAAAAGTAAGACAAGCAATAGCATATGCTTTAAATAGAAATGATTTAACAAAAGCTGAGTATGGTGACAGTAAGTATGTAACACCAGCAAATTCTATGTTCTCACCGGAAACTCAGTACTATACAAATGATGTAACAACTTATAATTATGATCTTTCAAAAGCAAAAGAATTAATGACACAATCAGGTGCTAAGGATGTTACATTAAGACTTAGTTATGCAGCAGGATTTAAATGGGCACAAGATCAGGCTTTAGTAATTCAACAAGAACTTGCACAAATTGGGATTACAGTGAAATTAGAGCCAATTGAACTTAACTCATTCTTCCAAGAAATATTTACACCAAATAGTACTAAATATGATTTAGCAATAAATGGTTACAATATGGGGCAAACACCTGATGGGTATTCAACTATAATTACAACAAATGGAGCAAACAATGCTTCAAACTTTAGTAATGCACAAATAGATAAACTTTGTAAAGAAGCTCAGTCTGCAACTAGTGAAACTCAAAGAGCAGAACTTTATAAAGAAATACAAGAAGAAGTATCAGAACAACTTCCATTCTATACAATAAACTATCCAGAAAATATTGTTGGGGTTTCTAAAGATTTAGGTGGAGTTAAGGAAGCACAGGTTGTTCCAATTTCAATGTTTAGCAACCTTGGAGAACTTTACTATAAAAACTAAAACTTTTTAATTAATTAAATAAATCATTAGAATAGCATTTAGAAATATGATTTCTAGATGCTATTCTCTTAAAGTAAAGAGTTAATAGAGAGGAGAAGTTTTTATGGGAAAATTTATAATAAAAAGAATTTTAATAGCTATTCCTATGCTATTTATTATTTCAATAATATGTTTTTTTATAATGAAATCAGCACCAGGAAGCCCTGTGCAAATGTATATGCAACCTGGAATGAATCATAAAGAAATTGAAATTATTAGACAAAATTTAGGACTAAATAGGCCTATAATTGTGCAATATGTTGATTGGTTAAAAGAAGTTTTAACTGGTAATCTTGGAAATTCTTTAGTATCAGGAAAATCTATTGCAAATGAGATAGTTAAAAGAATAGGTCCTACTCTTATATTAAGTGGGATATCAATGATTTTAACTTTCATTATTGGAATTTTACTTGGGGTTATAGGAGGCATGAATAAAAATAATTTTATTGGCAAAATAATAGAGTTGTTTTCTAATATAAGTATTGCTATGCCATCATTTCTTTTAGCGTTAATATTAATAGTTATTTTTACTGTTGAATTGAATGTGCTTCCTAGTGTTGGAATGTATAGTGTAGGAAATCATACATTTGCAAGTCTTATAACACATTTAATAATGCCAGTTATGGCAATTGTAATTACAGATGTTGGAGGAATAATTCAGTATGTAAAAAATTCAATAGAAATAGAATCAGATAAAGATTATGTTAGAACAGCTTTAGGAAAAGGCTTAGATAGGGAGTCAGTATTTTATGGACATATATTAAAAAATAGTATTTTGCCTGTTATAACTTTAATAGGATTATCTTTGCCAAGTCTTGTTATGGGAAGTGTTGTTATTGAACAAATTTTTGGGTGGCCTGGTGTTGGAAGAATGGCTTATGACGCAGCAATATCATATGATTATCCAGCAATTATGGCAACTACACTTTTAGCATCTGTTCTTTTAATAGTAGGGAATCTTATATCGGATATTTTATATATGTATGTGGATCCAAGAATTAAAGGGGGATTGAAATAGATGAAAAATATTATTGAATATTTTAAAGCTGATAAAATAGCAGCAATAGCTTTAATATTTATATTTCTTATGTGTTTAGTCTGTGGACTTGCATTTTTATCTCCGTATAAGCCTAATCAAATAAATTTAGCAATAGCTTTCGAAGCTCCAAATATACATCATATATTTGGAACAGATTCACTAGGAAGAGATTATTTTACTCGAATTTTATATGGTGGTAGAATAACATTAATAGTAGGATTTTCAGTTATGATAATTTCTACTATAATAGGTACCTTAGTTGGTGCAATAAGTGGTTTCATAGGAGGCATTGTAGATACTATAATGATGAGAGTATTAGAAATATTAATGAGTATACCATCATTTTTTATTCTTTTAGTATTGAGTGTAATTTTAAAATCATCTTTAAGTGAAATAATTTTAGTGTTATCAGCTTTTTCATGGATGGGAACAGCAAGGATAATAAGAGGTGAGGTTGTTTCTATAAAAGAGATGGATTATATTAAATGTGCAAAGACTCAAGGGTTAGGAATGTTTAAAATTATAAGAAGTCATATTATTCCTAATATATCTCAAATAATAATAGTAAGTGCAACAATGACTGCAGCGGGGGCGATACTTACAGAAGCAATGCTTAGTTTCTTAGGATTAGGATTAAAACCACCTGTAGCTTCATGGGGAAGCATGCTTAACGCAGCACAAGGTAATATGATGTCAGAACCTTATTTGATAGTATTTCCAAGTATTTTTATAATACTTATAATACTTGCGTTTAATTCAATAGGAAGAGGTCTTCAAAAAAGTATAGGACGTAGAAAGTAGGTGCTTATTTATTGAGCTTAATAGAGTATAAAAATTTAAGAGTTAGCTTTAAAACTAATACTGGGTATTTAAAAGCTGTTGATAATATCAGTTTTGAAATTAATGAAGGTGAAATTCTTGGAATAGTAGGAGAATCAGGCTGTGGAAAATCAGTTACAGCAATGTCACTTGTTAGACTCTTAAACAATGGAAATGAAAAGAATATATATATGAGTGGAGAGATTTTATATAATGGACAAAATGTTTTTGATTTTACGCAAAATCAAATGCAGCACTTGAGGGGAAAAGAAATTTCTATAATATATCAAGATCCACAAAGTGCTTTGAATCCGGTATATACTATAGGACAACAAATTGTTGAAGGTATATTGATACATGAAAAAATTAGTAAAAGAGCAGCGAGAAAAATGGCAATTGAAATGCTTTTAAAGGTAGGTATTAAAGATGCTGACAAAATGTTTAATGCATATCCTAGTGAACTTTCAGGGGGGATGAGGCAAAGAGCTATAATAGCAATGGCTCTTTCTTTAAAACCAAAAGTTTTAATAGCTGATGAGCCAACAACAGCTTTAGATGTTACTGTACAAGCACAGATATTAGAGCTTTTAAGAGAAATACAAAAAGAGTTTAATATGACCATAATAGTTATTACACATGATTTAGGAGTAGTAGCAGAATTATGCGATAGAGTAATGGTAATGTATGCAGGTAAAGTAGTGGAAGAAGCAGATGTTTATACTATTTTTGATAATCCTAAACATCCTTACACAAAAGGATTGTTAGCATCTAGACCTTCTGCTACACTTGATTTTGAAGGCGTGAAAGAACTTGAAACAATAAAAGGGAATATTCCTGTTTTATATGAAATGCCAGAATATTGCTATTTTTATGATAGATGTTTAGAATGTTTACCTATATGTAAACAAAAATACGTACCAGAACTTCTAGAAATAGAAGATGGGCATAAAGTAGCCTGTCATATTAGTGAGGAAAATAATGATGAATAATAGAGTTTTAGAAGTAAGGAATTTAAATAAAGGATTTATTGAAAAGCGAAGTTTTTTGGGGAAAATCAAGAGTATAAAAAAAGCTGTTGATAATGTTTCTTTTGATTTATATGAAGGAGAAACTTTAGCTATCGTAGGAGAATCTGGATGCGGAAAATCTACTTTAGCAAGAACCATAATGGGACTACACAAAAAAGATAGTGGCAAAATAGTTTTAGATGGTACAGATATCGATTCTCTAAGTTTAGCTGAATTGAAAAAGAAAAGTAATTTTATACAAATGGTTTTTCAAGATCCTTATAGTAGTCTCGATCCTAGCATGAAGATAGGAGATATGCTTTCAGAAGCAATGGTCTACCATGCGCTCGTAAAAAAAGAGGAAGCAATATATGAATGTATACAGCTATTAGAACTATGTGGGCTTGATGAATCAATATTAGACGGATATGCAAGTGAATTCTCAGGAGGACAAAGACAAAGGATAGCTCTAGCTAGAGCACTTTCATTAAGTCCTAAAATAATAATTGCAGATGAGGCAGTCTCCGCACTAGATGTATCTGTACAAGCTCAAATAATAAATCTTATGATTAAACTTCAAAAGAAGATAGGAATGTCATATATATTTATATCACATGATTTAAGTATTGTTAAATACATTGCATCAAGAGTTGCAGTTATGTATAAAGGTGAAATAGTTGAGATAGGAGATAAAGATTCTATATATAAGAATCCAATTCATCCGTATACGAGATTATTGCTAAATTCAATACCTATAGCACATCCAAAGGATAGGGGGAAAAGAAACATAGATATAAATTCTAATATAGAAAATTTTAATTTTGATATTGGGTGTAATTTTAGAGATAGATGTCCGTATTCTAAGGCTATTTGCGAAATGGAAAAACCTAGTTTATTAAAAAATAATAAAGATAGATTTGTTGCATGTCATTTCTCTAATGAATTAGAAGAAGAAAAAAATCATATAGATAAT
>JBOFRC010000233.1:0-2158 GCA_051650825.1 Sarcina sp.
CTGACAATAAAAGGGTTATTAAAATATAAATTAGATTATTATACTTAAATTTTAATAATAACGTTAAATTTTAAAATTATGAGATTAAAGTAATTTTAAAATTTATATTTCTTTGAATAAAGATGACAATAAGATTACAAATATACAAGAGATTAGTAAGAGTGATAATAATGTTAATAATGCTATTATTTGGAATTATTGTAATTAAACTAAAGTTGAGAAGGTTTTTCTGTTTCAAGTTTTAGTCATTAAATGATGAATGAGCTACATAATAAATAAACGTAGTATAAATGAGTACTACGTTTATTTGTGTGATTTATAATTTAAAGATTAGTAGAAAATTGATATAAAAAGTTCTAGTTTTTTAAGTTATATAAATACTTTGAGTACTTAATTTAAATTTATATTTTAGATAAAGTTTTACTTTTATATATATTTATAAATATTCCAAGCAAGAATAAAATATTGCACATAGACTCTGCTGAAAAAGATAAAAATGGAATAGGGAAAGAGATGTAAGGGAATAAATTAAGATTCATTAGAATACCTAAAATGATTCTTACAGATATTATCATAGCGATAGAAATAGCTAATGATTTTCCGTATATATTATTTATTTTTAGGGTACTTTTAAAAATTCTATATACAAAATATAATAAAAATCCAATAACTATAATGGCAGGAATCCAACCGGCATATCCAATTAGTCCTGTAAGTGGGTAGTCTATATTTATAGTATAGATATTTGTTGATTTCCCCAATAATTTTGCACTTGAAAGAATTTTATTGATTGTGTAAAAACTTGAAGCATTATTATATAGAGTTAGAGTAATCATTACTTTATATAAAGTACTTATTAGTATTATTAAATTTATAATTATAGTAGAAATAAGTAATTTACTTTTTTTACTATATAAATATATTAAAACAGTAGATGCAATAAAATATGATATAACAGGTATAATTGGTATCATTTGAAGGAATGAAGGATAACTATGTTTTTGATATTGCATTGCTGTAATACACATTAAGAATAAAGGGAAAATAGCTAAAACAATTGCTGTAATATAGCTTTTATAATTATTAAATTTAAGTTTTGAGTATATTCCTGAAAGACCAAATAGAGCGAATATAGGAATCATTATTGTTTTATTTAGGAATAATAACGCAAATAAATTTGAAAAATTATAAAATTGTGGGATACAAAGCAGTATAGCGAGTATATAAAGGGGAATGGCTAAGTTTTTTATCCATTTAAAATTTATAAAGTTTCCTACAAAGAAAAATATGATAATTATAGGAAAGTATATCGCATTTTTAGCTTCAAGTGAGTACATAGGAGTACCAAACATTTTAATACTAGGATTAGAAAATGTAATAATACCTATGAATCCTAAAAGTAGTAGCAGTCCTGTTATAGTAAGTAGTTTCAAGTCAAAAGTAGGTTTATGTTCCTTGTTTAATTCATATCCAAGTTTTTTACTGTTTCCCATATCTTGTAGAGCTAGTGAAATAGACTCTTCCTTAGAGTAGCCAAGCTTTTTGTAATGCATTATTAGATTATTTATATGCGTTAAAAGTTCATCCTTTATCTGAGCATGAATTCTTTTGTTTTTTATTACTGAGCAAATTTCATCTAGGTATGAGCTGATTTTTTTATTAGTTAATTCCATAAAAAGTTCTCCTTATAGATAATTTGATTAGGCTGTTTAAAATATTCAACAACTTCATCTTTCTCTTTTAAAAAGTTCTTACCAGATATTGTAATAGTATATATTTTTTTTGGTTTATCAGTATCATTCCAGTAAGAATTTATATAGTTTTTATTTTCAAGAGAATGGAGGATTGGGTAGATAAAACCTTCTTTGTTCTTTAATTTTTTCCTTAGGATTATATCGAGCCTTTCAATTAGCTCAAATCCGCAACTATCTTTTTTTAGTATTAATAAAAGTAAAAGCACATTAAGTTTCTCTTTTAAATTTTCTTCTTCTATTTTTTCTTGAATATTATTGAACATTTTATCTTTATCAAAAATATCTAAGTTTAAGGATTCTTTTAATAAGTTATCGTAATTCAAATTTATCACCTCTAAATGTTAAAAGTTTTTTTCAATTCTTTTATTGTTCGATATAGTTTATTTTTCACTGTTGACTCACTT
>JBOFRC010000234.1:0-11740 GCA_051650825.1 Sarcina sp.
TGGGATTAATGGCTATAGTTCTATTGAAAGATATATTATTTCCCGTTAGCATATAGAGGAGTATAATATGGATAATATAAAAACAGAAAATATTGTATTAAATACAAGTAAAGGGTTTGCTTTTGAAAAAAAGAAAACTAGAAAAGTTAAAGTTGGAGATGTATATGTAGGTGGAGACTCAAGAATTACAGTACAATCAATGACGAATACTGATACTAGAGATGTAGAAGCTACAGTAGCTCAAATAGAAGCACTTCAAAATGCAGGATGTGATATAGTAAGATGTGCAGTTCCTGATATGAAGGCAGCTGAAGCGATAAAGGATATTGTTAAGAAAGTTTCTATACCAGTAGTCGCTGATATACATTTTGATTATAAGCTGGCTCTTAAATGTGTAGAGTATGGGATTTCAGCAATAAGAATTAATCCAGGAAATATAGGAAGTAGAGACAGAGTTGAAAAAGTTGTTATGGCTTGTAAGGAAAAAAATATCCCTATAAGAATAGGTGTTAATTCAGGTTCTTTATCTAAAGAACAACTTGACAAATATGGTAAAGTTTGTGCTGAGGCATTAGTAGAAAGTGCTTTAGAGCATGTTCAAATTTTAGAAGAATTAGATTTTTATGATATAGTAATATCTATAAAATCATCTAATATAAAAACTATGATAGAAAGTTATAGACTTGCATCTGAAAAGGTGGATTATCCCTTACATCTAGGTGTTACTGAATCAGGAACAATTTGGAGAGGGACTATAAAATCATCTATAGGGATAGGGACATTAATAGCAGAAGGTATAGGAGATACTATAAGAATATCATTAACAGGGGATCCTGTTGAGGAAATTAAAGTAGGAAAAGAACTTTTAAAAAACTTTGGTCATATAAATGAAGGAATAGAATTTGTTTCTTGTCCTACTTGTGGAAGAACAGAGATAGATCTTATTTCAATAGCTAATGAGGTTGAAGCTAAATTATCTGATTCTAAAAAAAATATAAAAGTTGCTGTTATGGGATGTATAGTTAATGGTCCAGGAGAAGCAAGAGATGCTGATATTGGTATTGCCGGTGGAAAAGGTATGGGAATTATCTTTAAAAAAGGTGAAGTTGTTAAAAAAGTTAAGGAAGAATTCTTAGTAGAAGAATTACTTAAAATAATAGAAGAAGAATTATAATTCATAATTAAAGGGCTCTTTTGGGAGTCCTTTCAATTTGAGTTATTTTAAAGTGTAAAGGAGATGTGTATTTTGAGTGCTGAGTTTATAAAAAAAATTAATGCAACACTTAAAAATGATGAATTTCTTGAAGATTTAGAATTTACTATAGAAAAGTTTCAACTTGTGAAAAATAAAAATTTACTTAAGGTTATCATAAAAAGTAAGGATAAAATAAATGATAATAGTTGCAAAATTATAAAGAGATATATACAAAAGGCGTTAGGCTTTGAGATTAATATAGAGTTATTAGTTTATATTGATCTTAGCAATATTAGTATAGAAGCACTAGTTAAAGATTATTGGATAGATGCAGTAGGAGAGGTTATAAATGGATATCCAATGCTGAAACCATTAATTGTTAGTGCAAAAAGATATGTAAAAAATAACACCATAACACTTGAATCAGGACTTGGATACCTTATTGAAGTAGCAAATAAAAAGAATATGGGACTTATTTTAAGAAATGCAATAAAAGTAATATTTGGAGTTAATGTTGAAATAAAATTTGTTGAAAATAAAGAAATGGTGGATTTATCATATATAGAAGAACAAGAAAAAGTTCAAAGTGAAATAATAAGAGAAATTAAAAATAGACAAGGGAAGAGTGAAGGTGTAGCTAAAGAAGAAGGTGAAAGTAAAACTAAAGTTCCAGAGGCTAAACCATATTATGAAAAAAAATATAATAATACAAAAAGTGAGAATACTATACTTGGAAGAGATATTACACAGGATAGCATAGATATTGCTGATATAGATATAGGATCAGGATATGTTGCAGTAACAGGAGATGTATTTAAAACTGAGATATTTGAAACAAGGGCCGGTAAAATTATTTTAACATTTTATATAACTGACTATACTAGTTCTATTGCAGCTAAATGTTTCTTAAAACCAAAAGAAACAGAAGTTGTATTAGAAACTGTTAAAAAAGGGTTACATTGTAAAATAAGGGGAGAAGCTACTATGGATAGCTACATGAAAGAAGTAGTTATAATGTGTAGAGATATTAGTATAGTTAAAAAGAAAGAAAGAATAGATACAGCTGATGAGAAAAGGGTAGAACTTCACTTACATACAAGTATGAGTAGTATGGATGGTATAACCTCAGTTAAAAGTATTGTTGAAAAAGCAGCTAAATTTGGACATAAAGCCATAGCTATAACAGACCATGGGGTAGTTCAGGCATTTCCAGATGCACAAATTGCAGGAAAGAAAAATAATATTAAAATATTATATGGTGTAGAAGGCTATCTTGTTGATAATGGAACGCCTATTGTAATTAATGGAGATAATGGTACTCTTGATGATGAGTTTGTTATTTTTGACTTAGAGACAACTGGATTTTCAAGTAAAAATGATAAAATAATAGAAATTGGTGCTGTTAAAATAAAAAATGGTGAAATTATAGATAGATTTAGTAGCTTTGTAAATCCTAAAAGGTCATTACCAGCAGTAATTATAGAGCTTACTAAAATAACTGATGAAATGCTTGTTGACGCTGATGTAATTGAAAATATATTACCTAAATTTATGGAGTTTGTTGGAGATTGTACAGTTGTTGCACATAATGCAGGATTTGATGTAGCTTTTATCAAAAAGAATTTAGCTGATATGGGAAGGAAATTTAAAAATCAAGTTTTAGATACAGTACCTTTGGCTAGATTTTTATATCCTGAATTAAAAAGAGTTAAGTTAAATATTGTTGCAAAACATTTAGGCGTAGTTTTAGATAGTCATCATAGAGCAGTTGATGATGCTAAGGCAACAGCAGATATACTTTTAGTATGTTTTAAAAAATTAAAAGAAGAGCTTGAAATAAATACATTAAAAAAATTGAATGAAAGATTTTTAGAAAATGTAGATATAAAAAAACAACCAACAAGTCATGTTATAATACTTGCGAAAACTCAAGAAGGGATTAAAAATTTATATAAGATAGTTTCAGCAGCGCATTTAGAACATTTTTTTAGAAAACCTAGAATACCTAAAACGTTGTTAGCTGATATGAGAGAAGGCTTAATTATAGGATCTGCATGTGAAGGTGGAGAAATTTTTAAGGCTGTATTAGAAGGAAAAACATCAGAGGAATTAAATGATATAGCTGCTTTTTATGATTATTTAGAGATACAGCCTATAGCAAATAATGCTCATTTAGTGAGAAAAGGAAATGTTTCTGATGATCAGGAACTTAAAGATATAAATAGAAAAATATATAAATTAGGAAAAGACACAGGTAAACCTGTAGTGGCTACTTGTGATGTACATTTTTTAAATCCAGAAGAGGGAATATATAGGACTATAATACAAGCAGCCCAAGGTTTTGGAGATGCTGATAATCAACCACCTTTATATTATAGGACAACTGATGAAATGTTACATGAATTTTCATATTTAGGTGATGCAATAGCTAAGGAAGTTGTTATTGAAAATCCCAATAAAATAGCAGATATGATAGATGATATAAAACCTATACCAGATGAAACTTTCCCACCTAAAATAGATGGTGCTGAGGAAGATATAAAAAATATGACTTTATCAAAAGTTCATTCTATATATGGTGACGTATTGCCAGAGGTAGTTCAAAAAAGAATAGATAAAGAGCTTAATTCTATTATAAATAATGGTTATGCAGTATTGTATCTTATTGCACAAAAACTAGTAGCAAAATCACTTGAAGATGGATATTTAGTTGGATCAAGAGGATCTGTTGGTTCTTCATTTGTAGCAACAATGAGTGGAATAACAGAGGTTAATGGGCTTCCTCCACATTATGTTTGTTCAAAATGTAGAGAATCAGAATTTTTCTTAGATGGGTCTATAAGTTCAGGAGCAGACTTGCCTGATAAAAATTGCCCAAGGTGTAATATACCATATGTTAAAGATGGTCATGATATACCTTTTGAAACATTCTTAGGATTTGAGGGAGATAAAGAGCCAGATATAGATTTAAACTTTTCTGGTGAATATCAAGCGGTTGTTCATAAATATACAGAAGTTTTATTTGGAGAAGGATTTGTATTTAAAGCAGGGACTATTGGTACTGTTGCTGAAAAAACTGCATACGGATATGTTAAAAAGTATTTAGATGAAAGAGGGCTTGTAGTTTCACAGGCGGAAATAGAAAGACTTACTATTGGGTGTACTGGTGTAAAAAGAACATCAGGTCAACATCCTGGTGGAATTATGGTTGTACCAAGAGATAATGAAATATTTAACTTTTGTCCTATACAGCACCCTGCTGATGATATGACTAGTGATATAATTACGACACATTTTGACTATCATTCAATAAGTGGTAGACTTTTAAAGCTTGATATATTAGGACATGATGATCCTACTGTTTTAAGAATGCTCCAAGACTTAACAGGTCTTGATCCTAAAACAATACCATTAAATGATCCGCAGGTAATAAGCTTATTTACTTCTACACAGGCTCTAGGAGTTACGCCAGAGCAATTAGGATGTGAAGTTGGAAGTTATGGATTACCAGAGTTTGGAACTAAGTTCGTTAGACAAATGCTAGTTGATACTCAACCTAGAAGTTTTGCGGATTTGGTGAGAATATCAGGATTATCACATGGTACAGATGTATGGTTAAATAATGCTCAGTACTTTATAAAAGAAGGATATACAACACTAAAAGATTGTATTTCTACTAGAGATGATATTATGGTTTACTTAATGTATAAAAATTTACCTCCCAAAACAGCATTTACAATAATGGAAAAGGTAAGAAAAGGTAAAGGTTTATCAGAGGAAGATGAAGTTATCATGAAAGAAAAGCAAGTTCCGGATTGGTATATAGAATCATGTAAAAGAATAAAATACATGTTCCCTAAAGGGCATGCAGTTGCTTATGTTATGATGGCAGTTAGAATAGCATATTTTAAAGTTCATTATCCAGCTGCTTATTATACAACATACTTTACTGTTAGAGCTGATGATTTTGACGCTGATTTAATATGTAAAGGTGAGGCTATAATACAGGCAAAAATCAAAGAAATTAGTGCACTTGGAAATGCCATAACGCAAAAAGAAAAAGGACTTCTTACAATTTTAGAGCTTGCTTATGAAATGTATAAAAGAGGCTTGAAGTTTAATAGAGTAAATATATATACATCAGAAGCTACTAAGTTTAAAATAGAAGAAGATGGTAGTATAACACCGCCTATAAATGCACTACAAGGTGTTGGTGATAATGCTGCAAAATCTATTGTTGAATGTAGAGATGATGGTGAATTTATATCTAAAGAAGATTTAAGGATTAGAGCAAAAGTTTCTAAACCAGTTATAGAAACTTTATCAAATCATGGATGTATAGATGGACTTCAAGAAACGAATCAAATAAGTTTATTTTAGGGTAATAAATAGTGTAGATGCTTATGTTTGGAAATAGCACTTGTAATAGATTGTAAAGTGTGATATTATAAGACCATAAAGTATTTTACTAATAGCTTGAATGAAAAGAGTGGGGAGAAGATTCCCGCTCTTTCTGTTTAAACGCAACTTCTATTATAGTTGCGTTTTTATATATGTTTAAATAATCAGGTATTAGGAATACTATATAAATGAAAACTGAATAAGGAGGGAAGAAAGATGATGAATAATAATGTTCTTGAAGAATTAGTTACTCTATTCAACCCTATATTTGAAGAAGTAAATTGTGAATTATATCACATAGAGTACGTTAAAGAAAATGGCGAAAATTACTTAAAAATATATATTGATAAGCCAGAAGCTAAAATAGATTTTAGTGATTGTGAAGCTGTTAGTAGAAAAGTCAATGAACTATTTGATTTAAATCAAATGGAGAAGAAAATTGATGTTGATTATTTAGAGGTTTCATCACCAGGCGTATTTAGAGCATTACATAATGATAATCATTTTACTAAAGTTTTAAATGAAAATATTAAAGTAGTTCTAAACGGTCAAATCGATGGGGCTAAAAAGTTTGAAGGAATTTTAAAAGAAGTAAATAAAGAAGATATAGTAGTTGAGGTTAAGGGAAATAATGTAGTTATTCCAAAAGATAAAATAAAATCAGCTAATCTAGAAGGAGATATATAAGTAGGAGGATATAGAAATGAAAAATGAATTTCTAGGAGCGTTAACTGAGATAGTCAAAGAAAAGGGAATAAGTGAAGAAGAGTTATTAGAAGTATTAGATGAAGCAATAATAGCTGCATATAAGAAAAACTATTCAAGTCAGGCGCAAAATGTTAAAATACGTAGAGATAAAGATGGTTCTATAAGAGTTTATGCTCAAAAAGAAGTAGTAGAAGAGGTATATGATGATTCTACAGAAATAGCTATAGAAGATGCTAAAGCTATAAATCCTATATTCCAATTAGAAGATATAGTAGATGTAGAAGTTACACCTAAAAACTTTGGTAGAGTAGCAGCACAACTTGCAAAGCAAATGGTAATTCAAAAAATTAAAGAATCAGAAAGAAGTATCATTTATAATGAGTTCTCAGAACTTGAACATGATATAATCACAGGAATAGTTTTAAGAAAAGATAAATCAAATGTATTTGTTGATCTTGGAAAAATTGAAGCTATTTTAGGACCAAGTGAACAAATGAATGGTGAACATTATGATTTCAATGAAAAGTTAAAACTTTATATAGTTGAAGTTAAAGATAGCACAAAAGGTCCACAAGTTGTGATATCAAGAACTCATCCTGGTCTTGTAAAAAGATTATTTGAGCTAGAGGTTCCAGAAATATTTAATGGAGTAGTTGAAATAAAAAGTATAGCAAGAGAAGCAGGTTCAAGAACAAAAATATCAGTATTTTCAAATGATGAAACTGTTGACGCTATGGGAGCTTGTGTTGGGCAAGTTGGAAATAGAGTTAAAAAGATAGTAAATGAGCTAAAAGATGAAAAAATTGATATAATAAAATGGAGCAATGATCCAGCTGTTTATATAGAAAATGCTTTAAGTCCAGCAAAGGTTATCAGTGTTTCAGTAGATGAAGAAAATAAATCTGCTAAAGTTGTAGTTGATGATTCACAATTATCTCTTGCTATCGGTAAAGAAGGGCAAAACGTAAGACTTGCTGCTAAACTTACTGGTTGGAAGATAGATATAAAAAGTCAATCACAAGTAGACGTAGCTGAATAATGCATTTTTCTAAGGAGGGATAAAGATGAAAGTCAAAAAAATTCCAATGAGAATGTGCAATGGTTGTCTAGAAATGAAACCTAAAAAGGAACTAATCAGGGTAGTAAAAGATAAAGAAAATAATATAGCTGTTGATTTAACTGGTAAAATGGCAGGTCGAGGAGCATATATTTGCAAAGATATAGAATGCTTGCAAAAAGCTTTTAAAGCTAAGAGACTCAATAAAAATTTATCAAGCAATATAGATGAAACAGTATATGAAAGATTGAGAGCAGAAATCAATGAAAAATAAGTTTTTGAATTTTTTAGGACTTGTTAAACGATCTGGTAATATTTTAGATGGGTATAATAAGTGTGAAGAAATTCTTGGAAAGAAAAAAGTATATTTAATAATTTTTTCGAATGAGATCTCAGAAAAATCTAAAGAAAAATTTATTAAAAAATGCGAAAAATATAATATTCCTTATAAAGATGGGTTCTCAAAAGAAGAACTTGGTCTTAGTATAGGAAGAAAAGAGATAAATATAGTTGGAATATTAGATGCAAATATGGCTAAAAAACTTATGTCATATGAATTTTAATTGACTATAAATACTTTCGGGGGTGAATATATGTCAAAGATAAGAGTATATGAATTGGCAAATGAATTAAGAATATCAAGTAAAGATTTAATTAGAATACTAATGGAAGAGTTTAGTATTGAAGTTAAAAACCACATGAGCATCATCGAAGATGAAGATGCAGAACTTATAAAAGAGTTAATAGCTAGTGGTGAATCAGAAAGCATAGTAGCTTTATATGAAAAAGAATTAGATGAAGAAGTTAACAATAGTGCTAAGAAGAAGAAGAGAAAGAAAGGCGATAAGCTAGATAATTCTGAAGAATTAGCTGTTGAAGTTATCGAAATTGGAGAAACTATAACAGTTAAAGACTTAGCAGAAAAATTAAAAAAACCTAACAATGAAGTTATAAAAACACTTATGTTCGAAGGAGTTATGGCTGGGCTTAATCAAGAAATAAACTTTGAAATAGCACAAAAAGTAGCTGAAAAATTCGAAATAGAAGCATATAAAAAAGAAGAAGAAGAATTATTAGAAGAATTCGAAGAAGAAGAAATAGATACAGCTTCATTAGAATCAAGACCTCCAATTATAACAGTTATGGGACACGTTGACCATGGTAAAACATCTATACTAGATGCTATAAGAAAAGCTAAAGTTGCATCAGGAGAAGCTGGTGGAATTACACAACATATAGGTGCTTATACAGTTGATGTTGATGATCAAAAATTAACATTCTTAGATACACCAGGACACGAAGCATTTACTGCTATGAGAGCTAGAGGAGCACAAATAACTGACGTTGTTATTTTAGTTGTTGCTGCTGACGATGGTATAATGCCTCAAACAGCAGAAGCTATAAATCACTGTAAAGCAGCTAAAGTTCCAATGGTTGTTGCTATCAATAAAATTGATAGAGAAGGTGCTAATATAGATAGAGTTAAGCAAGGTCTTGCTGAACATGGATTAATAGTTGAAGACTGGGGTGGAGAAGTAATATCTGTTCCTGTTTCTGCTAAAACAGGTGAAGGGCTTAACACATTATTAGAAATGGTTGTTCTTACAGCTGAAATGCAAGCTTTAGTTGCTAATCCTCATAGAAAAGCAAAAGGAACAGTTATAGAAGCTAAACTTGATAAAGGTAGAGGTGCTGTAGCATCACTTCTTGTTCAAGATGGTACATTAAACAGTGGAGATTCTATATTTGTTGGTAATACTTATGGTAGAATAAGAGCTATGTTTGATGATGAAGGTAAAAAAATCAAGAGTGCTGGACCTTCAATCCCTGTAGAGGTTTTAGGACTTTCAGAAGTTCCTGCGGCAGGAGATAGATTTATAGTTGTTAAAGATGAAAAGACTGCTAGACAAATGGCAGAAAAAAGAGTTGCTAAGCAAAGAGAAGAAAGCTTTAATAGCTCAAATAGAGTTTCACTTGAAGACTTATATAGTCAAATTAAAGAAGGAAAAGTTAAGGAATTATCAGTTATAGTTAAAGCTGACGTTCAAGGTTCAGTTGAAGCTATAAAAGGTTCTTTAGAAAAATTAAGTACAGAAGATGTTAAAGTTAGAGTTATTCATGGTGGTGTAGGTGCTATTACTGAAACAGATGTAACACTTGCTACAGCTTCAAATGCTTTACTTATAGGATTTAATGTAAGACCAACAGTTACAGCTACAGCGCTTGCTTCAAAAGAAGATGTAGAAATTAAAACATATAGCATAATATATGAAGCTATAGAAGATGTTAAATCAGCTATGATAGGTATGCTTGATCCTATCGAAAGAGAAGTTGTATTAGGAAATGTTGAAATCAGAGCTACTTATAAAATCTCTGCTGTTGGAACAATTGCTGGATGTTATGTTTTAGATGGTAAAATCATAAGAAATGCTGGCGTTAGAATCATAAGAGATGGTATAGTTATTAAAGAAGGTAAGCTTGCTTCACTTAAGAGATTTAAAGATGATGTTAAAGAAGTTAAAGCAGGATATGAATGTGGTCTAAGTATAGAAAACTACAATGATATCAAAGAAGGCGATATTATTGAGGCTTATACAATGGAACAAGTTGAGAGAAAAGAACTTTAGGATGAGGTGATTTTTCATGGCGAATTATAGAGGCGGAAGAATTAACGAAGAAGTTAAAAAAGAAGTTAGTAATATAATAAGAAATGATATTAAAGATCCAAGAATTACTGCAATGGTTAGTGTTACTGAGGTTAAAGTTACCAAAGATTTAAGTTATGCAAATGTATACTTAAGTGTTTTTGGTACATCTAAGGAACAGGAAGAAGAGACTTTTGAAATTATTAAAAAGTCAGCAGGATTCATAAGAAAAGAATTAGGAAAGAGAGTAAAGCTTAGAATTACACCTGAAGTTGTTATTGAAAGAGATTCTTCAATAGCACAAGGAATGTATATAGATTCTTTACTTGCAAAAATAAAGGAGAAATAAAAATGAATTTACGTGAAATAATAAATTATATTGATTCTGTCAATAAAATAGGTATTACATTTCACGTTTCTCCAGATGGTGATGCTACAGGGAGTGTCTTATCACTCCTTCAAGGCTTAAGAAAATATGGAAAAGAAGCTTATGTTATTTCAAAGGATAAACCTGCGGATAACCTAGGCTTTCTTCCATATTATGAGGAAATAACAGGTGAAGTAGTAAAGCCAACTGAAGGAACAGAATGTGTAATAGTATTAGATTGTGGAAATGTGGAAAGAATAGCAGCAGATTTTGAAGGATTTAATGGTAAAGTATTAAATATAGATCATCATTTATCTAATGATCAATATGGATATTTAAATTATGTAGATACTGAGTCATCATCTACATCAGAAATTATTTATATGTTATTAGAATCTTTAGGTATAGAAATAGATGAAAAAATAGCTAGAACTTTATATACAGGAATAGTAACAGATACAGGGTCATTTAGATTTTCTAATGCTACAAAAAGAACTCATAATATAGTAGCTAATTTAGTTGATATAGAAAAGAAACATGATGAGATTCACAGAGAACTATTTGATAATAAATCATTTGAAAAATTAAAATTAACAGGTAAGGTACTAGATGGAATGGAACTTGCATGTAATGGAAAAATTGCTGTATTAAAGTTAACTAAAGAAATGTTGAGTTTAATAGATACTGAAAAAGAAGATACAGGAGATTTAGTTTCATTTGGAAATAAAATTACTGGAGTAGAGGGTTGTATATTACTAAAAGAAACAGAGGATGCTGTAAAAATAAGTTTTAGGTCTAAAGATACACTTGATGTTAGAAAAGTTGCTGAAGCATTTGGTGGTGGTGGCCATACAAAAGCTGCAGGTGCAAAAATTGTAGGTGTAAACATAGATGAAGCTAAAGAACTTATATTAAAAAAACTAGAAAAAGAGTTGATGTAATTGAATGGTGTAATAAATATTTATAAAAATAAAGGTGAAACATCATTTGATGTTGTTGCAAGAGTTAGAAAGATTGCGAAGATAAAAAAAGTTGGTCATACAGGGACTCTAGATCCCAACGCATGTGGTATTTTACCAATATGTATAGGTAAAGCAACAAAAATTATTGATTATATTATGGAAAATCATAAAACTTATAGAGTTACTTTTGAACTTGGTAAAACAACTGATACTTATGATTTAGAAGGAAAAATACTTACTGAAAAATCTATTGATGGAATAAATTTAGAACATGTTTTAAAAGAGATAGACAACTTTAGAGGTGATATAATGCAGGTACCACCTATGTATTCAGCACTTAAAAAAAATGGTGTTAGATTATATGAATTAGCACGTCAAGGAATAGAAATAGAAAGAGAAGCAAGA
>JBOFRC010000235.1:0-1635 GCA_051650825.1 Sarcina sp.
AAATTACAGTAATTAACGAAAAAAAAAACTGCATTGATATGTTGAGCTTCCCACATATAGCTGTCTGTAATGAATGGTTGTTGGTGGCAGATGACAGCTTTTATATTTTGGCAGAATTGGATTTCTCTTTATCTGAGTCCAGAGTGTTTGCGTGTTCTTGCAGTCCAGAGTCCAACTGAGTATAGTTACAGACAACTGAGTTTTTTTTTTTGTTTGTTTTTTTTTAAAAACACATTTCAGTCCACACATAGCATTTCTATTATATAACAGTAGAAAGACTGTAGTCACAATGTGAACAAGAGACAGATCTTGGAGCTGCTCCGTAGACAGTGAATAATGGAACAATAGGACACTGACAGCAGCCATGGTGATTTAACTGTGAGATGGGCACACTTTCTGATTCACAGCTGTGAACCCTGCAGACCTGCAAATTAAACTCTTTTGAATGTAATATCTCAAAGTGACACATGATTACATCATCAATCCAAAGTCTCGATGCTCAGATTTCCAGGTTACGGAGAACTAATATGGATTTTACAGTCTAAAAATCACTGCAATAGCAAAAGGTTGATTTTCCCTCGACTTCAAATTCCTAACCCCTTGCTGTTTTGATTCATAATGTACGAGTAATGTCCAGCCTTCAGTATTCAAAGGCAAAACTGGATGTCAGTGTGAAACTATTTTTTTTGTATAAGACTCAGTATTTTAAACAGACATTGTTCAACCTGGGCAGGGGTCCTCTGTGACGGACAGGGGGATAATAACAAGGACTCCTTATCCTCATTAATGCCTGTCTTTCTGGGGAGTGAGAGTATGGTCGGTTGGTAGAGTCTTACCAACAACAGCAGGGAGCCTTGAAGGAAGTTGGACTGTTGAATAAAGGTTTGTTGAGGTGAACTACAGTTATAGACAGAGCCAGGCTCTTAGTCAGCACCATGGACAGAGACAGTGCAGCCCAGTAACAACAAGCTTCCTCAAAGAGTTTGAGAGAGAGAGAGAAAAACAAAAAAATTAGAAAAAAAATATTTTAGCAATAAGGACATGTGGCTACAACAGATTTGGGTCCCTGAAAAAAATTGACTGCATTTACTCCACCTTGAAGTTTTAAAACTCTGAATATCAATTGAAATATTTTATGCGATTAGATTTTTTTGTGACATGAATACCCTGCTCACTATCACTGCTTAAAGATGAGGTCACATTCCAGGTAATTTGATACCACAATATCACACTCTCCCCTCCTGTATTTATACAACTTTAAGGCTTTTGAGCTGTTATGGTTGAAACATTCAGTTCTTCCTGAGGTGATTCAGTGTAGCTCAGAGGGGTACACTACAGTACAGTGTTGGAATTTACAATGGATAAAGAAGCATCAAACTGTGTAGGTGCAATCAATTAAATTTGTAACAAACAATACAATCAACCAAATCAATACATATACCTCCACAAAAGTAACACAGTCCTGTGCATAGCCAAGTACACTGTTAAGCTATGTGAAGCTGTGTAATGCCCAGTTATAGGTTCAGTGGTTATGTTACCAGTCTGTAAAGGAATAAGTTGCTTTGAAGTCGCTGTTATTATCTGGCGGTTCTGTTGGAACGAGCCAGGCAGGGAAGAATGTTAGTTCCGATTGAA
>JBOFRC010000236.1:0-43889 GCA_051650825.1 Sarcina sp.
ATAAGCTCCAGCTTTATCCATCGGACTACCTGTTTCTATATATTCCTGAATTTCCTTGTCTGTAAGCTCTGAGAATTTCACATCTGTGAAAACTGCCTTATGTAATGCTCTTTCATTAGCCATATCAAAAATATATAAACCTGTACATACCTTATGATTATTGCCACTTAATGAGCGTAACATACATTTTGCTTCTTCTTTATTTTTCGGTTTGCCTAGTATATTATTTTCAAACACAACAACCGTGTCTGCAGACACAATTATATGTGATTTTTTAACATTATTAGCAACTTCCTTGGCTTTTTTTTCTGCTAATTCTATAACATAATTAGCCACATTACCATCATACTTTACAGAACTTTCATCAAAATTCGACTTTACGACTATAAAGTCATCAGTTATCTTTTTCAAAAGTTCCTTCCTTCTAGGTGACTTAGAAGCTAAAATTATTGTCATATCAAAAAACACTCCTATCATAAATTAATATAAAATAGTACTTTTTGCAACAAAAAACAACCTAAAATCCTATTTATTTATCATCCTATATAGTTTAACATTTATTATTTTCATGCACAAGCATAAAAAACCCATTAACATTAAATTTTAATATATATTCTCAAAACCAAAGTATTGTTAAAATTTTAGTTAAAAATAGGAGTTAAAACTTAAAGAACTCTGAAGTATATCAGAGTTCTAAATACAAAATAATTATAATTCATCGCCATTGAATATTTATTAAGATTTAATTACAACTTAATGGTTATTTATAGTTAATTATTACAAATATTATCTTTTTGACTGCTAAGCTTTATTTTTATAGTTATTTAATATGTCAAATAAGATTTGATATATTTTTTCCATATCATTTTTAGTTAATTGTTCTGGTAATTTATTTATATTATCTTTTAAACTTTTAAACGTATTATAATTTTTATCTTCTTTATTTTCTTTTAAACTATTTGTCCATTCTTTAAAATCTTTAGTGCTAATTCCTGAAATATCCTCTTTTCCTAATTTGATACTAATATCTAAAAGCCCATCTACGATTTCCTTTATAGCCTTATTCGCTAATGTTTCTGTAGTTATTGTAAATCTTGTTTTTGTGTTATCTATATCTCTGTCAGTTAAACTTTTAGATATCTCCTGTGCTTTATCTTCTTGTCCTATATAACTTACTACTCTAAATTTTTCGCCTTCGCTAAGAACTTGTGCATTATTACTAACTTCACTTTTAATTTTTTCAGCACTTTCTTTCTTAGAAAAATATCCACATTGTACCATTGTATATGTAGCCTCTTCTCCTTTTTTGACAATATCAGTTTTATCTTCTTCTTTAACCTCTTCCTTTTCAGTAGTTGTATCTTCTTTCTTCTCTTCCTCATCAGTTACTACTGGTGGGATTTTATTCCCACTTCCATTATTTCCGCCTTGCTCTGTACTTGGTTTTTTAGCTCCTCCAAGTAGTCCCCCACCTTTTGGAAATACTTTAAAAAACACAAGACTACCTATAAGTATTGCTAAAATAACCACACCTATTATCATAACAATCATAGTTTTCCAATCGTCTTTTTTCCTTTTTGCCTTCACATCATACCTAGTATACTTCATAACTTCACCACCCTAAAAAAATCCTATATAACATAATATTTTTAAAGTGAGTTAATTATTCCAAAAATCAAAAAAAACTTATAAAAATTATGTAAAGTAAAAAAGAGATAGTTAAACAATAACTACCTCTTTTTCCATCTAAAATTATTTTAATGCTTTTAATAAAGCTATTAAGAATTCCCAAACATTTTTAGTTGAACTTATACTAACATGTTCATCTGGTGTATGAACATCATACATATTAGGACCAAATGATATCATATCAAGCCCACCTTCAACTTTTTCACTTAAAAGTCCACATTCTACACCAGCATGAATAGCTGTAAGTATTGCTTCGTTTCCTGTTAGATTTTTATAAACATCTTTTACAACTTCTCTAACTTCTGATTCTGGATTATACTCCCATGATGGATAACTTGATGATACTTCAAGTTCTACCCCCACAGCATCTGCAACATTTTGTATTCTATCTATAAATGCCCATTTTTCACTATCTAATGAACTTCTTGTTGCACTATCAAAACTTATAGCATCTTTAGATGTTGTTACAACACCTAAATTTGTTGATGTTTGAACTAACCCCTCCATATTTTTACTCATCACTTCTACTCCACTTGGAATAAGTTGAAGTAATAATATAGCTTTTTTCTTAGTCTGTGCTGAGAAAACTTCTAATGGTAATTCCTCTTGAGCTTCTACTTCTAATTTAACATTAGGATCTTGAACTCTAAGTTCTACTCTAATTTCTTCATCACATTTAGCAACAATTTCTCTTACCACTTTTTCATCAGCTTCGTTTACTAATATTAATGCTTCTGCTTCTCTTGGAATAGCATTGTTTTTTGAACCACCATTCACTAATGCTAAATCAAACTCAACATTTTTAGCAAGTTCATTTAATACTCTTCCTATTAACTTATTAGAGTTCCCTCTTTCTTCTTTAATAGACATACCTGAATGTCCACCTTTTAGACCTCTAACTCTTATCTCTAATGCTTTTTTACTTTCGTCAGCATTTTCCCAATCTATTTTAAGAGTCATAGCAGTTCTAGCCCCACCAGCACAACTTACAAGAAACTCTCCTTCTTCTTCCGAATCAACATTAAGAAGAACTTTTCCTTTTATGTTTTTACCTTCTAAAGCTATTGCTCCGCTCATTCCAGCTTCTTCATCTGTTGTAATTAAAAGCTCTAATGCTGGATGCTCATAATTTCCTGCAAGCACTGCCATTCCGTAAGCTACTGCTATACCATTATCAGCTCCTAAAGTTGTTCCTGTAGCATAGATATAATCCCCATCTATTCTTAACTTTATAGGATCTTTTTCAAAATCATGAACTGTGTCCTTATTCTTTTCGCATACCATATCCATATGCCCTTGAATAATAACTCCTTTACCATTTTCGTATCCTTTTGAAGCAGGTTTTCTAATTATTATGTTATTAGCCTCATCTTGTATTACTTCTAAATTTAATTCATTAGCAAAATTAACAAGATAATCGCTTATTGCTTTTTCATTTCCTGAACCCCTTGGTATTTGTGTTATAGCTTCAAAATATTTAAAAACTTCATATGGTTGTAATTCTTCTAGTACTTTCATTTATTTCACTCCTTACATTTTAAAACTAATAAATTTAGTTTTTCCTGTATTTTAATTTCTTGTAATATATAACTTATAATAATTATACCAAATTTTTATGCACAAGACTAATCTTCATAAAAAAAGAATTAAAGATACCTTAAATTAAAGGTCTTTAATTCTTTCATTCTAATATTTATATAATTGCTAATTATATTATCTACTATAATTTTAAATCTTTAAATAAATCAGCAAGACCAAAGCCTTCTTCTTCATCAACATATTGTTTAAATTCTTCTGTTCTATCAACTGAATCTTTTATACTAAGAGATAATCTTTCATTAGCTTCATCCATTGAAAGAACTTTCACTTTAACTATTTGACCTAAATTTAAAACAGAATCAGCAGAAGTTATATGCTCATCAGTAATTTCTGAGATATGAACAAGTCCTTCAACACCTGCTTCAACTTCTGCTATAGCTCCAGCTTGAATAAAACGAACAATCTTAGCTTCTACTGTATCACCAACTTTGTTATTTTTAGCAAATTTACTCCAAGGATTTTCACATAAATCTTTTAATGAAAGCCCCATTCTTCTCTTATCTAAATCTATATCTTTAATATAAACTTCTACATTGTCGCCAACTGAAAGAATATCTTCAACTTTTCTTACTCTTGTCCAAGCTAAATCATTTATATGAATTAATCCTTCAACTCCATCAATATTAACAAAGGCTCCAAATTTCATAATTTTAGTAACCTTACCAGTTTTCTTTTCTCCCGCTACTAAAGTTTTCCAAATTTTAGATTCTTCTTTTCTAATTTGTTCTTCTTCTATAATTCTTCTAGAAATAATTACTTTTCTATCATTTCTATTAAACTCTATAATTTTAACATCTAAATTTTCTCCAACTAAAACTTCAATATTTTCAAGTCTTTTAGCTGAAGTTTGAGATGCTGGCATAAACACTCTAACACCTTCTATATTAGATAATAAACCACCCTTAGTACTTTCATTTATTTTTACATTCATAATTTCGCCGCTTTGATATATCTCTTCTAATTTATCCCATACTTTTATTGCATCAGCTCTTTTTTTTGATAATTCAACATTTCCGTATCCATCATCAGTGCTTAATACCATAACATATATTTCATCATCTGCTTGTATTGAAGATATACTAAAGTTTGGATCATTTGATAATTCTCCTCTAGCAACTACACCATCTGCAAAGTGACCTATATTAACTATAATTTCATCATTTTTAGCACTCACTACTTTTCCTTTAATTATGTCGCCTTTTCTAAAACTCTTCATTTCAAAATCATTCATCAATTCATTCATTGACATATTTTCATTACTCATAATACACATCTCCTTGTAACATACATCTTATTGTTTACCTATAATTTTACATAACTATATACAATAACTCAATGACATCTATTGTAAATCTCTAACTGTTATTGTAACATGCCCTGATTCTTTTAAAGATTCCACAATATTTTGAAGTGGCGAATCATCTTTATGCTTAATATTAACAGCACCTTTCTCATCAATATCAGAAATTTCAAAAAAATCCATTTCTTTAGTTGGATGTACAAAAAAAGCTGTTAATACATTTTTTCTATTCTTATTTTTCTTTATTTTATTTGCTAAATCACTTCCGTCTAACTCTTTTGTATATGAAAGCGGTGCTGGAATATAAACAGTAGAATTATTTCTTTTACTAATAACAGGTTGTAGATTCCAATAAAGTTTATATGGCTCAAAGCAAGCATCTACATATTCTTCTATTATACTTTGTTGTTTCTTAGTCGCATGATAATGTCCACTTTCAAAGAAAGAAATTGGAACATTTAAAACTTTTGCAGTTTCTATTGCTGATTCAACAATCTGTCTAGTTTCTTTTTCTGAAGAATTATAAATCGTACTAAGATCACTACCTATAGCTGTAGTATATTGCTCTGCTTGATGTGTATATCCATGAAGTCCTATAGCCCCACCTCTAAAAATTAAATAATCTAGCATATTAACAAACTGTACATTCGCCATGCTTCTATCAGTTAATAAATCGTTATCTATTTTTTTACCTGGATCAACATATCTAGGTATCCAAGCCACATTAAATTCTATACCATTTTGATATAAATAATCTGCACTTGCTTTCATACTTAAAATACCATGATTTGTTACATATCTACTTCCTGCAGACACATCTTCAAGTCTTAATAAAGCAGCTTTTCCTGAAAGTTTCTCCCTAGTTACTGTAGGATTTTGTTCTTCTTTTTCAAAAACACTTATTATCTTCTTTTCATAATCCCAACTATCACCTAGATTAAACATAATTTCTAAATCATTCAATGATATATAGTTTATATTCTCAAAATTCAAAATTTTACCTCTTAATTTTTTTGCTTTTAAACTGTCCTTTGAAAACTCTTCATGCGATAAATCTAATTTTATATTCCCTATTTGATAAAAATTATCTTTTACTTCAAATTTTTGATTAAGCTGTTTTAAAAAACACTCTAAATCAACATAGTATCTTTGGTTTAACTCAAACATCTTCATATCATCATTTACTTGTTTTCCATTTAAATTTAAAGTAATATCTTCTACTTCAAAAATTTCACTTTTATGATTAATACTAAGTTCTTTTTTTATATGTTCTTTCCTTTTTATAAAACTATCTTTATAAATAACTTCTCCATTTTCTACACGAATATCTTTTATCATAGAAATTCTATAATATACTACTGTACCAATAAAAATAATAATAACTGTAGCTAAAACACCAAGAAATACATTTCTAACTTTCCTCAATATCCCACTTTTTAATTTTTCCTTTTTCATATAATCCCCCTTAACTGACTACTAATTAATATGATAAGGTAAATTTAGGGGTTTTTATATATTCTAAAGTTAAAATTCTTAGTTTGTTCATTCCTAATTTAATTAAGCAGAACTTTTTTAATATATCTAATTGTTATTTTTATCTAGGATCTCTTGTAAAGATAAAATTAGTATCATCTGATAAACTTTCTTCAAACTGGTATCCTTCCATATCAAAGTCTTTTAAGCCGTCTATATTGGTTATTTTATTCTTAACTATATAGTTAACCATCATTCCTCTTGCTCTTTTAGTATGAACTACAACAGTTCTATATTTTAAACCTTTTCGTTCTTTAAATGCTATATTAATAACCTTTACTCTTTTCTTTAATTTTAAAACTTTTGAATATTCTGTTGAAGCAAGATTCACAAGAACATCGTTGCCATCAGATTCTATATCACTTAAAATGCTTTCAGTTAATGTTTCGCTCCAAAAATCATATAAATCTTTGCTTCCATTTACAGAAAGTTTTGTACCCATTTCTAATCTATAAGGAATCATTCCATCTAAAGGTCTAAGGCTCCCATACATTCCTGATAAAATTCTAAGGTGTTTATTACAAAATAAAAGTTCATCTTCTGTAAAGTTTACAGCATCCATTCCTCTATAAACTTCCCCTGAAAAACTTAATACAGCAGCTTTAGCATCTCTCCCATCATAAACTTCCCAATCTTGATTTCTCATGAAATTTAACTCTGCTAACTTATCGTTTATTTTCATAAGGCTAGCTAATTTTGGAACCTCTAGTTTTTTCAAAGTATCCATAACGGATTTTGATTTACTTAAAAATCTAGGTGTTGTTGTTTTTAAATTTATATCTATTTTATTCTCATCCATACCTTTTGCTGGTGTTATTATCACTATCATTTTTTTCTCCTACTCTAAATAAATGTTATTTTTTTTATTATATTATTTATTTTTTCCCTAATCAAATTAACAATAAACTTTTAAGAAAAATAATCAAACACATGTTGCTATTTAAAATATATATTTGAATAAGAACTTATGTTCTATAACATAATAAATTGATGTATAATATTATTTAGTATAAAACAAGGAGGTACTTATCAAAATTTTTATTTTGTAGATTTTGATAATAATAATTATGGAATCTTACTTTGATAATATAGTGTACTTAGATATAAAAACTAGTAGTCTAAGTCCTAAAGATGGGGAAATACTTGAAATTGCTTGTATAAAATTTTCAGAGCAAAAAATTTCTTCATTTCATAGATTAATAAAAAATGAAAAACCAATAAAAAAGACGATTTTAGATAGCCTTCCAAATGTTAATGCTATTGATTTTGCAAAGGCACAAGTTCTCAAGAATATTTTAGATGAACTTAATTTATTTATATCAGATTTTAAGATAATAACGCATAATGCTACATTTAAAAAAGAATTTTTAGAGCTCGCATTTTTTAAAAGTAATATGATTTTTAAGAATAAATTATTAGATTCATTAGAACTAATTTCACTTTTAGAACCCTTTCATAGTGAATACACATTAAAATCATTTACCAAAAACATCCTAAACGAGCCTTTCATTAATAGGGCGCAAGAAAATGTTATTTATACTATAAAAATTATAAATACTATCTTAGAAAGAACCAATGTAGGTGATTTTACAGCCCAATATATTCAATTACTTAGCGACTGGGAATTTACACCCTATCTAGAGAGCTATCATCTAGCACAGGAACTTTTAAAAATAAAAAATGAAATACCAATAATACAAGTAGCTACAAAAAAATCCTCTACTATTAAGCTTAAAAAAAATTGTGAAGATACGCTTAAAGACATCGATGGTTTTAGAATGATAACTCCTAGCTATAAATTTAGGCAGGCTCAATATGATGTAATGGCAAATGTTCGTAATTCTTTAGATAAAGGGAATATTTCTATTATAGAAGCCCCAACAGGTACAGGGAAAAGTATAGCTTATTTATTACCATCTATTGTTAAAGCATATAAAACAGGGCAAAAAATATTTATATCTACAAATACTAAAGAGCTTCAAAGGCAATTAACTAAAAAAGACATTCCTTTTCTTTTAGATGCTTTTGATTTAAATCATAAAGTTGACTTTGTAAACATCAAAGGTAAAGGAAATTATTTATGTCCTGAAGTTTTAGAAGATGTTTTAAAAGATACTATTATGGATACTAATAAGTCAACATTAGAAAAACTTGCTCTCGTATATCTTGATAGATACAGCAAATCTGGACAATATGGAGATTTTGAAGAAATTAATTTCTTTGTAAGAGAACATTTTAAACTTGATAGTATAATTCATTTTTGCAGTTCTGATAGTGATGGCTGTGATATTAAGAGCTGTCATAAAAATTGCTTCTACAAAAATACAGTAGAAAAACTAAAAGATAGTACTATAGTAGTCCTTAACCATTCACTTCTACTACGCTGGAGTTATGATGACGAAATTAAAAATGTTATTATTGATGAGGCTCATAATCTTAGTAATTCAATATTTGATGCTTATGCTAGTGGTCTTAATTCTAAAGAACTTAGAAGATTACTTTTAGAAATTTTAGATTATGAAAAAAGAAAAGGTTATATCAATTATGTTTGGAGATTTGCTCAAAATCGACTTGCTAACTTTAGAGAAATTTTAAGAGATAAAATAAAAGTTGCTTTTAATACCCTAGAAAGAATTGCTTATATATCATTAAAAAACTTATCTTTAGAATATGACCTTGATACAACTTTTAATAATGATTATCCAAACTTTGCTGATGTTAAACATGAACTTTTAGTTTTAAAAGAAGATTTATTAGATATCTATAAAGATCTAAAAAAATTTATGGACTCTAATAATTTAGAGAATTCTAACGCGAAAAATAGGGCTGAAGTTCTTATGAAAAAAATTGAAAGATTACAAGAATACATAAGTTTTATAGAAATTTATACAGCAGAACATGCTAAATCAAATTGCTATGGTTTATACTGTTCTAAAAATAAAACTCTTTTCGAAGCATATATAAAAGATTTAAACTCTCCATTGATTTTCTTTGAGAAATTTTTAAATAATACTCATAGTTGTGTTTTTCTATCCGCAACCTTAAAAAATAAAGGAAAATATGAAAACTTCAAAAAATCTTTAGCTATAGAAAAAGTCGAAAATAGATATATAAATGAAGTTTTAGATGTAGATAATTCTTTTGATTTAGCTAATAGAACTATAATAGCTTCACCTGCTAATTGTCCTCGTTACTATGATGAAAACTTTATTAAATTCATGGTAAAAACTACTTTAGATGTATTAGAAAAAGTTCCTGGAAATTTATTAATATTATTTACAAGTAAAAAAAGACTAGAAATTTTCAAAGAAAAAATTTCTCTATTTCTATCATCAAATAATATAAAACTTTATCAAAGTAAAAGAGATTTAGATAAACTTCAAGATACTAGTCAAAGATCTGTTTTACTTGGTTCAAAAGGCTTTTTTGAAGGAATTGATATTCCAGGAGATTCATTAAGTTGTGTCTTAATGGATAAACTACCAATTATAAATCCAAGCGATCCACTTTATGCAAAGCTTATACGAAATGGGAAAAGTTTCAATTCTATAAATTCACCTAAAGTATTGACTGATTTCAAACAGTGCTTTGGAAGGCTTATACGGACTGAATTAGATTATGGATACTTTATAGTATTTGATAAAGGAAAAGATTTTAGCCTTTGGAATGAACTTTCATATGAATATAAAAATATAAAATTCATATGTGAACCTAATAACTCTTTAATTGCAGATATGTCACAAAAATTTATTACATGGAATATTTTAAATATGGATATACTAATTGAAAGTAGTATTTCTGATTTAGAGATTTTTCTAGATAGCCAAAAAAACGAGTTAAAAGGCGACTCCCTAAAGCTTATAAACTCATTAAACATATTTTATAGAACTGAACTTCGCAATAAAAAACTAAACCAAAACATAATTTTCAAAACAATTAACAAAAAACTTTTAGCTGTTTATGCTCCTTTAAATCTAGAAATACAACTTAAAAATAAGAGAATGATTGTTGAAATTATCAATAAATTATTTTCTTAAAATAAAAAGCCAGACCTTTTAAAGTCTGGCTTATTTTTTAAAATTTTATAGTCTTCTTTATTATTCATTTATTTTTTTATAGCAATATTCTATAATATCACTACGTTTAATTATTCCAATAAAGATATCTGCATCATCTACAACTGGAACAAAATTTTGAGATATTGCAAGTGATATTAAACTATCCATATCAGAATCAATCCTAACACTTCTATGAATAACATTTCTCTTAATATCTTTTACTCTAATTTCATTAGTATTCTCAAAAGTTAATCCTTCAGTATTTTTTAACTTCCAAAGTAAATCACCTTCAGTAAGTGTTCCTATATAAACGCCGTCATTATTAATTATTGGAATTGCAGTATAACTGTGATGTTCCATTCTCTCAAGAACTCTTCTCATAGTTGCACTTTCTTTTTCATGAATTACTTCAATTTTTGGAGTTAGAAAAAAAGCAATATTCATTCTTAACCTATCCCTTTTCAAAATAATATTGATGATACCAAACAATACCATCTATATTATTTTACCATATTTTAAGTTCTTTTCTCTAGACGATTTATTACATATGAATTAAAATTTATTATTTTCTACTATTTTTAAATTTATATGAATACTGGAAATAATCATAATTATCTAATTTTATTGTCTTGTCATTATATATTATTCCGCCTGCAATTGTCTTTTTTAAAATAACCTCTTGAACATATTTAGCATCACACTTTTTACATTTTCCAAGAGACATAAACTTATTACTTAAAATACTAAGAGGTTCAACTACCTCTAAAGCTTTGTCGCAATCTTTACACTTAAAATCTAGTTTTATATTTTCAGGATTATAATTCCTAAGATCCTTAACTTTAACAGATGGTAAATCATAAACATTATCAACAATAAAATCATTAATTAATTCTTTTTTATATATCTTCCTTAGAACTTCTGCAGTATAATCTGCATCATTTAATGCATCATGTAACTTTTCTTTATCTACAGCTATCTTAAGCTCATTTAATGCTACCTTTAACCCTATAGGTTTTTTATAAGATAAAATTTTTGTACAATAATTTTGTAAATCCAAATACTTCTTAATCCAATAAACATCATCATATTTTTGAAACTTTGCATTAATTACTATCTCTGCAATATCATCAGTTGCCCATGAACAAATTATGTTATCCATACCAGCAAATGATTTAAGTCCATCCATTCCCTTTGCTAAACTTACAGCACTTCTTAAATCCTTATTAGTTATACCAGTAATATCTGTTATTTTAGGATTTAAAACTGTAAATGCAGCTGGTTTTATATAAACTTTATATTCATCAACTTTATTAAAATTTTCATCAAGCTTTACTGCTCCAATTTCTAAAATTTCATTTTGAACTTCTAGATTTCTAAGATGTTTATTTTTTTCATACATATTAGGATAATATCTAGTTATATTCTGCATATTATTAAATTCTAAGTCTATTATTACATATCCCATTCTTTGCATCCCTTCGCTATTATATCCATATATCATTATGCCACAAATACTAAAACTTTTCATTAGATATTATATATTGGCAAACATTCTCTCATTGTTTCTTTTTCATTACGCCTAGCAAGATACCTAATATATTAATGTCTCTACCGACAAGCTCTATAGGTTCATACTTTTCATTAGCTGGCATTAAAACTGGTCTTTTGCTATTTAAATTTAAAGTCTTTAGTGTTGCACTTCCCTCTATATCTACTGCAACTATTTGATTGTGATATGCTGTATTTTGCTTTTTAATAACAACAAAATCTCCATTATCTATATCTTTATCAATCATACTATCACCTTTAACTCGCAACATAAAAACTTCTTTTTCATTACCTAAAATATTTTTAGGTAAACTCATTTTTCTTTCAACTAAATCATTCATTTCTATAGGATTACCAGCAGCTATATCATTATATACATTTACATTTAAAGTATTTTTTAAATCAACTAAAATTTCTTTTCCTTTGTCTTCAATAACAACATCATTCAAACTTGCTGTATCAAAAACTAGATGAAATACTTTACTATGAACTATATCCTTATATTCGAACTTTTCAACTGTTTCAACTTCTGCTTTTACCCTAGAAAACTTATTTTTAAATACTATAGATTTATGTTTATCCCCTAAAATGTCTATCATATTTTTTGTACTACTTGCCCATACAAAATTCTTATTATTTTTAACTCTATTTATTATTAAAAAATACATCCCATATTTTTTGTTTCTTATATAATCAATAAACTTAAATTCTGACCTAGTTAATTTTTCAGCATCATCTACTATGACATGAGTATAGCACTTTTTCATAAATTTTGCTTTTTTTATCGCAAACAATACTTCATCAAACTTGTCCATATACCCACAATTATTAAGGGTGAATGAATATTTTTCACATAACTTATAAATCTGTTCTCTACTTATAGATTCTGTTTTAATACTTCGCTTTCTACCTTTACGTAGAACTTTAAGATACTCACTCTGTGTAAAAGCACTAGCTTTAATCCACTCAATCTCTTCTAGTAAATAATCTAAATCAACTTTACTCAAAAATTTAGTAAGCTTTACTTCTTTTTGATATTCCTCATACACATCTTTAATCTTTTTAAGCTTATAACTTTTTCTAGCATATTTTAAAGTTAATTTATTTTCTCTAATATAAGCTTTATAATATAAATCAACCAAATCATTAATTGATGTAAATTCTGTTCTTGATTTATTATCTATAGAAAATAAAGAATAAAATTCATTCTCCATTTCTACTTGTGCATTACTATATACTTTTTTAGCTTCTGTTACATTAGTTTTTGATGATGTTATAAACCCTACTTTATCATCCTTATAAATACAATAATTATTCTCAAGATTAACGCATTTATATAAAGCTACCAATGTTTTTCCAGTGTGTATTTCGCCTTTTAAAATTTGAACCTTATGTTTATTGTCTAAAAATCTTTTTTGTGTTTTATTAAATTCCATAGCCACCTCTCCTTCCCTATAAATTCTAAAAAGAACCTAAGGAGAGTTCATAAAACTCACCTTTGGCTCTAACTTAACTTCTAAAATTCTGTCCACATTTTTAATGCTCTTTCAACAAGATCATTTTGTCTATCTTCTAATATTTCCATAGTCCATTCTGAGTTTTTAAGTATCTCATTTGTTATTTTAAATGAACCCTTTTTACTTAAATATTCTTCAACTTTTTCACTATAAGGCTTGTTATTAAGTCTAGTATTTTTAGCTCCTGCTATAAGAACTAAATTACCAAATTTATTTGCCCAATTTCTTCTTTGATCAGCCTTAAAATTACCTACCCAATAAGCATCTTTTGCATTCCTTGGAAGTACATGCTCAACCATAACTTTATTTGTATAATAGTCTACACTTTCAGATTTATCAATCTCCATATCCATTCTTACAAACACATACTTAGGGATTGTCATTCTACCCTTACTATAAAAATCTATATCAGTTAAAGCATTCTTGAAGAATATTGTTGTTTTATCTAGGTCAGCCATAAATACATCACTTGTCTTTATTTCTTCTAATGTATTAAAAGCTTCTATTGTCTTTATTATATCATAAACTCTTGAAAGTCTATCAGCAAATGAATTACCATTAACCCAATCAATTACAACTCTTTTTTCTAGAAGTGTAACAAATTCAAATACAGCTTGATCATCTTGCCCAAACTTTTCTACAAATTTAATTATAGTTGCTGCCCAATCTTCATATGGTAAAAACTCTTTCATAGCAGTAACTAAATTTTTATAATAAACTACATTCTCTTTATTAGAAAGATTTAATTTAGCATCTAAAACATACTTACTATATATATCTTTTACACTATGCATATGCTCTGTAAATTCTATACCCTTATATCCTTCTTTTGATGGATATATATCTTTTGTATATTCATCATAAAGCGAAGCATCTGCTTTTTTCTGTAATGCAATAGACCTCATAAATCCGATTAATATTTCTAAATTTTCTTTTCCAAGGTCAAGCTCATCATTTTCCCATATATCTGTATATTTTGCTCTTTCTTCTAATGGTATTACCCTCAAGTTTTCACTTTTTAAAAGATCAGCATTTGTTAATGGTAATCCTCTTGAATTTATAACATTGAATAATCTAAATGCAGATTCAAAAGAATTAGTAGTGATAACTACTAAAACAACCTTTTGAAGTAAATACTTAACAAAATTATTTAATTTAGCTTCTAATAATTCACCATCTTCGCCTATAAAACTATTTCTAAATACTTCTAAAGCATTTATCATATTTAACTTAGTTTCAGTTAAATCTAATTTATCAAGCCCTGAGACAAGATTAGTTCCACCTTCTGTTAAAACATATTGTTTAAAGAAATCACTTTCTTTTCCACGAACTTTAACTCTTATATTTTCTTTTATCCCCATAAGTTCATTAGCTTCTTGATATATTAAAGAACCTAAAACTTTTCTATACTCATCATTATTTATAATATCTCTTATAGTAGCTATTAACATTATTAAAGATGTAAGTCTTTGCTGTCCATCTATAACTTCATAACGACCAAATCCATCTTCTCTATATTCTTTACCACAAAGTACTATACTTCCAATAAAATAAGGTTCAAAATCCTCAAAATTTCTGCCTTGATTTAACCTTATAGAATCTTCTATATCATCCACTAATTGCTTTAAATTTTCTGTTGTCCAAGAGTATGCTCTTTGATAATCTGGAATTTCAAATATAAATTTTGGACTTAAAAGATCTTTTATAAAATATTCTTTTGCTTTAATTTTTTCCGTAAACAATTTTCTGCCTCCTAAATTCTCGTGTGTATCATCTTCTCACACAAAAAAAGCCTTTTTATATAAAAGGCTTAATTCTCTATATTATGTTAACTATGATTTTATTATATCAGATTTAATAATTTTTGTCTAAAAAAGCCCTTTTATCTTAAACTATATCTCAATTCCTGCCATTTTCATTAAATATCTAGCATTTCTTGTTGTAGAAACACCGTTTCTTAATTTATAGTCAAAATATAACTTATTATTTTCATAATATTCTCTAAAGTTATAATTTATAATACTACTATTTGTCTTCTCCATATCACACAATTCAAAATCATGAGTAGAAACTATTCCTATAGATTCAAATTTTAATAACTGAGTTATTAATACCTGTGCACCTTCATGTCTATCTATAGAATTTGTTCCCTTAAAAATTTCATCTAATAAAAATAAAATTCTTTCACCATTCTCTGATGCCTCAACTATATTCTTAACTCTTAAAATTTCTGCATAAAACGAAGATATACTTTCATTCATATTATCTCCTGTTCTCATACAAGTATAAATATTAACTATTGGAACTGATAATTGTTTTGCTCTTACAGGCAGACCTAAATAAGTTAAAAACATACTAAAGCCTATAGTTCTTAAAAAGGTACTCTTACCAGACATATTTGACCCCGTAACAAGAGCAACGCGTTTTTCTTTATTCAAATTAAAACTATTATAAACTCCATCTTCAAAAAGCATAGGATGAACCAAATTTTCTGCTTCAATTACTAACCCATCATTTATAACTGGAAAAATAGAATTGTCATCTACTACTATACTAAGGCTTTCTAATGCCTCAAACTCTCCTACAACTTCCATCCAAACTTCCACATCATCTTTATAATTTTGTTTCCATTTTTCAGCTCTAGCAAGTAAATGATAGTCCCAATAAAACATTACATTAAAAACAATATAAAAAGCATTATGCCTATCATTAAACCAAGAACCTAATTCATATAGTTCTTTTAAAGCTTCGCTAGCTTTTTTTTCGTTCCTATTTACCAATTTTTGTTGTAAGGTTTTTAATATATCTGATTGAAATTCTTCCCCTTCTAAAAGTTCTAAAGCATTTACATATCCAAATAATTCTCTTTTCAATTCATCAAATAAATCTATTCCACTTATTGCATCTTTACTCGCTAACTTCATAACCATAAAATTTATTCCAAATAATATTAAAAGTGCAAGAATATTTACTTTTCCTAAAATAGTTAAAATAAGCGTTACACATGTAATAATAGGAGCTAATATTTTTAAAATACTAATACCAGCTGATAAAAACTGCTTATTATCTTCTTTTGCCCACTCTAGTAAATAAAAATTTTTCTTTTCTGCTTTTTGCTTTAATAATGCAGATAAAAATAATTCTCTGAATTCATATTTATTTGCTAGTTCTTTTAAAGTTTTTTGCATTCTATAAATATTATTTTTACTAGGTAATTTTTTCATAATTAATTTTTCACTTAAACTTTTTCTTCCATATGCAGTCCTTGTAGCATTAACCCATTGAAAAAATGACTTTGATCCAAATATATCTAAATCATATATAAAAGGATGTTTAAAATCTACATACTCTTTACCATCATCTTTAAACTCTTTCCACTCTTTATTCAATCTTCTAATATCTGATTGATTTAAATCTATCGAACCCTTAATACTATTAATTTCTTCATCTAAAGTATTGTGCCATTTAATTAATGCTATAAAAACAATTATAGAAACAACTATAAATACTAAAGATATACTCTTAAAACTATTTCCAAAAAAATAATTTGCTAAAAACACTACTAAAATAAGAGCATCGACTAATCTTAAAACACTAACTAAATTACTTTTTCCCTTATAAAAAGCTAATTCTTTTTCTTTCAACGTAATTCTATCACTATAAAACTTTATTTTTTCATTCATAAAATCCCCCCTCTTTCGTTTATAGTTTGATTTAAATTTACATAAATTATACCATTCTCTAAAAGCAAAATTAGTAAAAAAAAGAAGATTAATAAAAAAGTTATCAATAATACACATTGAATTATTGATAACCTCTAAAATCACTCATTTTTTAAACTATTATATATTGTATCTAAATTTTCTTTCATTGTTTCAATATAGCCTTTATCACCATTTTTAGTTTCTAAACTAGATATTTTAACAACTTTTGCCCCTACTTCTGTAGCTAACGTCTTAGAAATTTTTTCACTTGCAGTATCTGGCATAAAAATAACTTTAATATTATTAGCTTTTGCATAATCAGCTATCTCTTTAAGTTGCTTTGGTGTTATTTCACCCTCACCTAGAGCATTTTCAACACTAATTTGATTTAATTTAAAATCTCTACACAAATATGCAAATGCAGCATGACCTGTAACAAAATCTTTATTATCTAAACTTGCAAACTTTTCATTATACTGAGTAGATAAACTTGTTAATTGATTAGCAAAATTATTATAGTTATTTTCATAATAAGCTTTATTAGAAGGATCTATTTTAATTAAAGCTTCTTCAATTAATTTACTTTGCTTTTTAACTTCTGAAAAACTAAGCCAAATATGAGGGTCTTGTGGACCATGGTTATGCTCATCTTCATGAACTTCTCCTTCTTCATGATCATGACCATCATGATTGTGCTCATCTTCTGAATGATCTACTAAAATAACATCTGCATTTTCTGATGAATTAACAACCATAACATTATCATTTTTTGCTGTTTCTAATACTTTATCTACCCAATGTTCCATCCCTAAACCATTGTATACAAATAAGTCTGACTTTTTAAGTTCTAGCAAATCTTTAGCTTTAGGTTCAAAATCATGAGGCTCAGCACTATCTGGCACCATCGATTTAACACTTACCTTATCGCCCCCTATTATTTGCACAAATTCTTTAATTGGATATATACTAGTCATTACTTTTATTTTATCCACATTATCAGTTGTTGTCTCCTTAACTCTCGGAACACACCCTATGATAGCTAAAATAAGTGTAATAACTACCGCCCCTAAAATTGATTTTTTCTTCATTTATTTCTCCTTATATTTCTCCGCATCCTTACTTGCAAATAATTTGCATTACTATTTATAATAATACTTTTTCGTAACTTTTTTGTCAATATTAGAAAAGAAAAAAAGACTATTTGATCAATTTTTTTAAAATTGTATTCAAATAGTCTTTTCTTTTTTTCGATAGAAGATTTTAACTTAAATTTGCTTTAGTTACACACTATATTTTGGTGGTCCTTCCATAATAAACACTCCTTAACTAAGGTTATAGTTAAATTTTGTACTTGCATACTTTTAACTACTTCCTAACGTAGCTTTTATTCATATCTACTATTTTCGGTACTTATATTCTTCTATCTTGGTTCTCACCATTTCTCCATTTATGGAACTACTACATTTCTCGAATCTTGCATAATTCATAATTCTCACTCCGATTACTATTGATTATACTAAAATTAATTCATTAAAAATTAATTTAGTTTCTTCATTATTTTCTTCGTTCTGAACACATTGTCACTTAGATCTTTAAATCTTCGCTTCAAATTAAACTATATTCCCGTAATGGTACTCCAAGACTGTTATCCAGTTCTTTTTTTAAAACTTTTGTTTTATTTCTAATATCTGGATTGTATGAGTTTCACATAATAAATTTCCTCCTTGGAATTTGGTTTGAATTTTCGTAGGCTTGAATTTTTTCTTCCCTCCTACACTAATATCTTACCCAAAATATAAGTTATAATTCATGGTAATTTTAGGTATTAATTTATTCTATTTTTTATCCTACTCTCCATAAATTCTAAAACTTCATAATACTCATACTCTTGAAAACTATGTTCAAAGACAATTTCTCCACCATATTTTGAAAGATTACATTTAAATCCTTTACGTTTTATAAAAGAACTAGTAATATCTGTTTCACTATTAGGCTTAAGTTTTAAAGCTATAGTACTCATATCGTCTATTACTATTTCTTTATATGCAATAACATCATCTAACGATATTATGCAATCTCTAAAAGTCCCACTCACAATTATTTCTATAGCATTTAAAACTATATATGGCTGCTTTTTATCAATCTTATTTATTAGTCTTGATGCTACAAATGCACAAAATAATATTAAAACCCCCTGAATAAGGACCGTACATATATTTACAATTAAATCCATAGTCTTATCAGCAAACTTTATAAACACAATTTCTCTATAAATAAAGAAAGAAAATAAAATAATTCCTGCTGTTATTGCTAACGCTAAATTTATACCTCGTCTTTTTGTATCATATATCTTTATAGATTGCATAATATCCTCTCCTATATAAGTTGATAAAATTTTAACAACAAATTATCCTTTTATCAAACACCTTCATTTTTTAATAAAAAAATTACTATACTAGTGGAATATACAATTTAATAATTTCAGTGAAAAATACCTCACATATTATTAAAACCTTGCCTAATAATAAGCATAATAAATATTAATACTTAAAATGTACTGCATTTATTTCTCATTTAATAAACATTACTCTCAACTAAGTTAATATTCAATATTTATCTAATATTGATATTTTTTACTAGTATTATGTTATAAATAAAACTATATATTTTTAAAGATTATTATCTTAACATATCGATGTATCATTTCTATTGAATTAATAATTTATGGCAAAAAAAAAAGAAGGTTAATACCTTCTTTTTTCTGGCAGGGGCAGCAGGACTCGAACCCGCAACCAATGGTTTTGGAGACCACTACTCTACCAATTGAGCCATACCCCTTTGTTGCCTAGTTATATGTAACGTCTACTTGTTACTTTTACTATTATATATAGTGTATGCCAAAATTGCAAGTTTTTTTTTAATATATTTAAAATTTTCTTATAGCTTTATCTCTTTTAGTTTATTAATATCCTCTTTTTCTCTTTTATTTTTAGATAATTTTGTATAGAATATTTAAAGAAGTATTTTACTTCTGAAAGGAGATGAATTCATGGAATTTATAGTAGACAAAGTCGAAGATACTTTAAGTATAGGAAGACAAATTGGTAAACTAGCTAAAAAAGGTGATATTATATGCCTTACTGGTGATCTTGGTACTGGTAAAACACACCTTAGTAAAGGTTTAGCAGAAGGTCTTGGTGTAACAGAACATATAACAAGTCCTACTTTTAATATAGTTAATGAATATCATAGTGGTAGACTAACTTTTTACCATTTTGATGTATATAGAGTAAATGATCCTGATGAAATTTATGCAATAGGTTTTGATGAATATATATTTGGAGATGGTATTAGTCTTATAGAATGGGCAAATTATATCGAAGAACTTATTCCATCAGAATATCTTTACATAAATATAAAGAAAATTCCAGAAAAAGGTGAAAATTTCAGAAAAATAACTATTGAGCCTTATGGTAAAGCTTATGAATATGTAAAGGAGATTAAAATATGCTAATTTTATGTGTCGATTCTTCATCAACTACTGCTACTTGTGCATTAGTAAATGAAAATCAAATACTTGCAGAAATAAACTTAAATAGCAAAAGAGAACATTCTGCTATTGTAATGGATTTAATAGATGAACTTTTACAAAGTTATAAATTATCAATAAAAGATGTAGATGTATTTGCTATATCTGAAGGTCCTGGTTCATTTACAGGTTTAAGAATAGGTATGGCATCTATTAAAGGCTTAGCATTTGGTACTAATAAGCCTTGTATATCAATATCTACACTAGATACATTAGCTTATAATGCAATAATGTTTGATGGTATCATTTGTCCTATCATTGATGCATTAAGAGATAATGTTTATTCAAACTTATATAAAGTTGAAAACGGAGCTCTTATTTCTATTAGTGAAGCATCTTGTATTGCTATTACTGATTTAATAGCTGAGCTAAAAAATAAAAAAGAAAAAATCATCTTCGTTGGTGATGGAGTTGCAAAACATAAAGAAAGAATTAAAGAAGATCTTCCTAATGCTGTATTTGCACCACTAAATGCTTTATATCCTAAAGCTTCATCACTTGGTGAAATTGCCATAAAAAAAATGGCTAATGGTGAAACTTGCACTCCAAATGACTTTAACCCTATTTATCTTAAAAAGACTCAAGCAGAAACAGAATATGAAAAAAGAATGGGCATATAAATGTTAGAGTGTAGATTAATGAAATCACAAGATATCTCTGATGTCCTAAATTTCATTAATAAAATATTTAAAGGAAATGAAAGTTGGGATAAAGCATCTTTAGAAGCTGAACTTGTAAACCATCTTGCCCACTGTTTTATCATTAGTTATGAAACTAAAATTTGTGGATTCGCAAATATTTGGATAGTAGCTAATGAAGCTAATTTAAACAGCATCGCAGTAGACATAAATTATAGAGGCCAAAACCTTGGTAGCAAGCTACTTTCATATATTTTAAAATATTGTTTAAACAATAATTGTAATGAAATAACATTAGAAGTTAGAGAATCTAACAAAATAGCCCAAAGTCTTTATTTTAAATATGGTTTCAAAACAGAAGGTGAAAGGAAAAAATATTATTCTAATAATGGAGAATCTGCTCTTTTAATGAGAAACAATGATATTTTATCTTCTTTAAAAAAATAACCTATGAAATGGAACTAAACTCTACTTATGTGGAGTTTTTTTTCATTTTCAATAATAAACTATTTTTTCGTATATTATTATAATCATCATTCTTTTTTATCTTATTTATATAGACTAGCAAATTTTACATGTTCACTATAAATTTAACTCTTTATTTTTTATTCTTTTAATTTTCATGCTAACTTGAAAAGTATACTAAACTACCTTAATATCAAAACAATAAAGTTTAAATTACTCATTGTTACCTTAAGGAGGGTTCCTATGATTAAAAGCCCAGTTAAAAAGAAAGGAAAGAACTTACTTGGTAGTTCTATATTCTTTATCGTTGTTGGTATTGTTGCTCTTGGTGCTTTATTAGTGTTTGCTAAACAAGTTGAAATTTATTTTACTGGTGCTAAAGCACAGGCAACTATAACCTCATATCAAGTACAAGAAAATAATAATAGTAAAGGTGGTCCAACTTATACATATACGCCAGTTGTAACTTTTTCTGCTTATGGTCAAAATATACAAGTTCCATCAATCCTTAGTCAATTAAACTCTAAAATACAACCTGTTGGTTCTGTAGTTGACGTTAAATATGATAAAGCAGACCCTACACAAGTATTAATCACTAATAAACTATTTATTAGCAATTTATTTACAGCATCACTTGTAAGCTTTTTATTCCCATTTCTTTTACTCGCTATATATGGAGTAAATAAATTAAGTATTCCCCTTGGTGATGGAAGTAGTAGATTAACCTTACAAGTAAATTATTATGAAAAAGCTAAAGCTTGTCTTGCTTTCCTTGGATTATTTATATTATCCATTGTTAACATTGTAAATGAATATATTAATATTTCATTTGGTTTAGGTGCAGGGCCTATTACAGGTTTATTATCTATTATCTTTACAATTTTCTATTTATTTTTATTACTTACTACTATAAAAGAATATTTTATAGAAAGTTGCTCTAAATATGTATTTTAAAATAAAAGTAGACTCAATATTTTGAGTCTACTTTTACTTAAATTTCTGTAATTTTATCATATTGACCACTCTCATACAATTTATATACATCATAAGTACTTCCTTGATATCTTTTAATCATTACATATCTAAATAATAATCCATTACTAGCAACCTCTACGGGGCCAACTACTGGCTGCGTATTATCATTAAGCTGTCCTGGATTTTCCATTGTCGTAATAAACTTGTTCGTTTTATTTAATGGCATTTCCTCATTTAATATTTTTATATATCCTGAAGTTTTCGGATTATTTGCTATACTTTCATCTACTATTGTCTGTATAAGAACATCCTTAGCTACACCTTCTGTACTAGGTGTAGTCATAAAAGGTAAAAACATTCCGATTTGTTTTATTTGATTAATTGCATCTTTTGCAGTACCTATAACAATATCTTGTTCAGCATTTTGAGCTGCTTGAACTATATATAAGAGTTTTGGTGAGTAATTCTCTAAATTATATTCCTGTAAAATTGGTAAAGCCGTCTCTTTTGTATAAACATATTCACTAGGTATTTTATTCGTACCATTTTTATAAGACTCTACCTGTGTCATAACTTGTTTTTTCTCTACTACTGATAGGTTTGCATAATAGCTTTTATCAGGAACATTTTGAAAAAGTCCATTTGAAGCAGTATTATTAATTACGTTATTTGCATTTTGACTATTATTTGGATTATTAACTACGCTATTTGTGCTCCCTACATTATAATATGTATTCAAAATTTCTAATGCACTTTGTCTTTCTAAAGCTATTTTAGAAGCATTAATTTTATTATAATAGTTAGGGAAAATTTGTGGTACTATCCACATAGTAAGCGGAAAGCTAACAATTGCTAAAAACACTGCTATTTTCGGAAAAATTGTAAGCATTTTTTTAGGTCTTTTAAAATTTCCTCCCATGTTCTCATATGGTAAATTATTTATAGTATTAATTATTGATATAAACGCTAAAAGCTTTGACTTACCTATCCAATCTCTTAATGGCATAATAAATACTCTACTACTTTTTACTTCCTTAACTTGGATTACTAAGCCCTTACTGCCTATATACATATCTAAAATATCAGATGCATCATAAGCATACTTATCTCTTCCTTCATCTACAAAAATTTTATGCCCTAATATTTCTACTTTTACTCTTAATTTTTTTTCATTAATTTTCCCCTTAAAATGACTAACATTCATAAAAAATCTATGCATAAAAGCAAAATAAATATATATAGCTAAAATTAAAGAAATTACTATTACTGCTGTACTAGGTTTTACATAAGGATATGCTCCCATAAGTTTAAATGCACTTATAACCCCAACTCCTGCAAGCGCTAGAAATAAAATTGTTTTAAGAACTATTTTATTCAATTTATGACTACATAATTTTGCAACGCCCCATGCTTTAAGCCATGCATAATTTTCTTTTTCAACATCACAAATATATAAATAATCTGATTTATTTACATTTTCTGTTACATACGCTCTAGGTATATCATTTCTATATTTAATTCTTACTAATTCATATTTACTCATTAAAGAATCTATAAAAATTTGTCTTCTTGCCATATCAGTTTTAAAAGCATATTTTGGAACCAATAAAGGCTCTATTTCATTAACAATAATAATATCATCATCGTCAATTATTATTTCTTTTATATATTCATACCTTATTACCTTTTCTTTTTCTCTATAACTATTTACTACGATGTAATCCTCTAAAAGATTTATCTCTTTTCTTTTCAAAGATTGCCCCTGCAATTGCTGATATAACATGAACTTCAAATTCGCAAAGAAACTAAAACTTTTCCCACTATTTTTTATATACTTTTTCGCATTTTTTCTAATATTTATTTTTTCAGGTTGATATGTGATGAACATTCTTTTCCCCCAATCTATATATTAATAAATCATTCTAATAAATCCTTATTTATTTTAACTAACATTATACAAGCTAAATCCCTGCTATCAAATTAAATTAAATTTTAAAACTATAATTTAATTTAGTAAAAACAACTCATATTAATATACTTTTTGATAAGTATATTCTGAATAAGTATTTTTTTATATAAAAAAAGCTAATATCCTAAAATATAGAATATTAGCTTATATTATTTTAAACGCATTTTATGCATTCTTTTCCGTATTATTTTTTCTTTTTAAAACATCTCTTGCTGTAAGCATTGGTTGCACTTTAAAAATTGTTGTTGATAACTTTTTATATAACACAAGAGTAACTACTGAGTTTACAATTGCTTTTGCTCCATTTAAAGGTATTAATCCTGCAAAAATATAAGTCATAAGCTCTTTTCCGTGCATATGCATACCGTATAAAGGTAATAAAATATAAATATTTGCAAGTATTCCTACTATAATAATTGAAATAGTACCAATTATCATCCCCATTATAGCAGCTTTTTTAGTTTTATATTTTTGATAAATTATTGATGCTGGTACAACAAATGCTATTCCTATAAGAAAATTAGCAAGTTCTCCAACTCCACTAGTAGTAGTACCCATTAATAGTAAATTTAAAATGTTTTTCAAAAGCTCAATTATTATACCTGCAAGTGGACCGAAAGCAAAAGCTCCCATAAGAGCTGGCATATCACTTAGGTCAATTTTCAGCCATGGAAATGCACCTAATAGTGGCACTTCGAACATCATTAAAATAAATGCAATAGCACTGAGTATAGCTATTTTAATGTAGATGTTTAATTTTTTGTTTGTGTTCATTAAAATTCCTCCTAATACTATACTTCTTAGGCTCTAGGTACTAGTGTCTCTTTATTACTATGTGCTTTTTATCATTTGTTTATTAATTTTTTCACAAAAAAAATCCTAGTACAGCTTGTACCAGGGTATCCTAAACAACAATAATAAAAGATTGCTATCCTACCTTCTTTCATCCAGACTATACTGTCGGCTTTGGAATCTCACCAAATCATGCTATTTCTAGCTCGTGGGCTATAACCACCGGTGGGGACTTACACCCCGCCCTGAAGATATTTAATTCTTACATGTTTAATTATATAATTAAAAAATGTTTTTTTCAACGACTATTTTAGTTAATAACTAATCTTTTTTTATCTTAACTAAATTTATTGATATCAAAATAATTTTTTTAAAATTATAATTCTATATATGAAAATATTAAATCATATTTAAAAAAATTATTAAATCTATTAATTCTCCCAAAACAAAAACTTACATTTTTCTTACTATTATTTCCAAATCCATTTTTATCCTTTTGTTACATTTATAATATATATTAAACAAATCAAAAAAAGGAGAAAAAATTCAGAAAATGAAATTTTTAAGAAATAATATTTTAAGAGATTTATTTAATAATCAAGTTAGAATTAAGCCATTATCAGTATTTAAGTTAATATTATCTATGATACTACTTCAAATAATATCTCTAGTAATTGCTTTTGTTCCAAGCTTTATTTTTTTTGGAATTTACTTTAGTTTAGGCTATGAAGAAATACCTTTTGTCTCAGACTCATTATTCTTTTCATTCTTTTATTTCCTATCTGTAATTATATTATTGTACATTTATAGAGTGAGAAATAAAAAGAAGATGACAGACCCAAACTTTGGTTATGAATATATAGAATATATAGATGAAGAACCTGAAGAAAAGCCCCTAAAAATGACTAAAAAGAATATAGGTCTTTGTATTTTACTTGGCTTAGGATTTCTATTATTAGCTAGTGGTACATATCATCACTTAATCGTAGATATACCTATCTCGCCAGAGTTAGAACAAGCTTTTAATGATATCTTCGCTCAAAATTTTATATTTATATTCTTTACTATGGTCGTTGAAGCTGCTTTTGTTGAGGAAATATTATATAGAGGCTTTGCACTTAATGGTCTTCTTAGAAAATATTCTCCAAAAGTTGCTATTTTAATATCTGCATTTTTATTTGGAATTGTTCATATGAATATTCCTCAGTTTATAAATGCTTTTATAGGTGCATTTCTTTTTGGGGTACTATACTTTAAAACTAAGTCTTTATGGGCATGTGTAATACTTCATGCAACCAATAACTTTTTTAGTTCTTTTGCTATAGTACCTGATGCAATTTTACCCAAAATTTTAATTTCTATAGTTTATGTAGTCATAGGTTTCTTCTTGTTTAAGATAGCTGTAAAAGGACTTGAACTTGATATTGCCTTCAAAGAAATCTTCTTAAAGAAAAAACCTTCACAGGTTGTACCCAAACTAGATATTACAGATACTAATACTAATATAAAATTTGAAAATACACAAAAAGATAAAATAGAACTTTAGTGAACTTTTATCTTTTAATTTTATATTATTCTAAAATAAAAGGTGGAGAAATTCAATTAAATTTCTCCACCTTTCATATTTCTTATTTAGACTAAAACAAAGAGTTTTTATTTCATTGTTAAAGCTATTCTCTTTCTCTTTAAATCTACATCAAGTATAGTAACTTCTATAACATCTCCAAGACTTACAACATCAAGAGGATGCTTTATAAATCTATCTGCCATTTGACTCTTGTGTACAAGACCATCTTGATGTACTCCAATATCAACAAATGCACCAAAGTCAGATACATTTCTAACAGTTCCCATAAGTTTCATTCCTGGTTTTAAATCTTCCATGTTTATAACACCTGATTTAAAAATAGGCTTTGGCATTTCTTCTCTTGGATCTCTTCCTGGCTTTTTAATTTCCTTAATTATATCATTAAGAGTAGGCTCTCCAATTTCTAGCTTTTCAGCAAGTTCTTTAATACCTTTAAGTTTAACTCTTGAGTCAATCTCTGAAAGGTTCCCTGCTTTTAAATCTTCTTCACTATACCCTAATAAATTTATAAGCTCTCTTGCCGCATCATATGATTCAGGATGGACACCTGTATTATCTAGTGCCTCCTTACTTTCTGCAACTCTTAAGAAACCTGCACATTGTTCATATGCTTTCTGTCCAAGTCTTTTAACTTTTAAAAGTTCTTTTCTAGTTTTAAACTTACCATTTTCTTCTCTGTATTCAACTATATTTTTAGCTATAGTAGCATTTATTCCTGATATATACCCAAGAAGAGATGGAGTTGCAATATTAAGATCTACTCCAACATTATTAACACAATCTTCAACTATTCCTTTTAATGACTCATCAAGTTTTTTTGGTGTTACATCATGCTGATATTGCCCAACCCCTATAGCTTTCGGTTCTATTTTAACAAGTTCTGCTAGTGGATCCTGTAGTCTTCTTCCTATTGATATAGCACCTCTAACTGTAACATCTAATTCTGGATATTCATCATTAGCAAGTTTTGATGCTGAATACACTGATGCTCCTGCTTCAGAAACTATAACATAAACTAATTCTCTACTAGTTTCTTTTTTTATTTCACTTATCATTTCAGCTATTACTTCCTCTGACTCTCTTGATGCCGTACCATTTCCAAGTGAAATAACTTCAACATTATGTTTTTTAATAAGATTTTTCATCTGTTTAACATACTCATCAATTCTATTCTTACCAAGAGTTACATGAACAGTTATATTCTCAAGAAACTTACCTGTATCGTCAAGAACAGCTATCTTACATCCTGTTCTAAATCCTGGGTCAAATCCCATAACAACTTTCCCTTTAATAGGTGGTTGCATAAGTAATGACTTAAGATTAGCTTTAAAGATATCAATTGCCCCAACTTCAGCTCTATCTGTAAGTTCTGCTCTTATTTCCCTTTCTACAGATGGGTATATAAGTCTTTTTAAAGAATCTTTAACTGATAATTCAAGATACTTATCTGTTTCTTTATTGCCTTTTAAAATATTTTTATTAAGATAATTTATTATTTTATCTTCATCCACAGTTATACTAACAGATAAAACTTTTTCTTTTTCCCCTCTGTTAATAGCAAGTATTCTATGTGACGGAATCCTAAATACTGATTCACTATATTCATAATACATTTCATATGGAGTAGTTTCTTCCTCTTTAGCCTTCCCTTTAGTAACTATAAGACCTTCTTTAGCAAGGAGATTTCTCATCCATTTTCTATACTCTGCATTATCAGAAATCATTTCACTCACTATGTCCATAGCTCCATTTAAAGCATCATCTACACTTTTAACTTCTTTTTCTTCATCAATGTACTTCTTAGCTTCCTCATTTAAATCACCTTTAAACTGACCCTCTATTAAAAGTTCTGCTAATGGTTTTAATCCACGCTCTACAGCCATTGTAGCTCTAGTTCTTTTCTTTTGTTTATAAGGTCTATAAAGGTCTTCAACCTCTGTTAATGTTATAGCCTTTTCAATTTTATTTTTAAGCTCTGTTGTGAGTTTTCCTTGCTCGTCTATAAGTCTTATAACATCTTCTTTTCTTTCTGAAAGATTTCTAAGATAAGTAAGTCTTTCAAGTAAGTTTCTTAGAACTTCATCAGTAAGACCACCTGTTCTTTCTTTTCTGTATCTTGCTATAAAAGGAACAGTATTCCCCTCATCTAACATTTCTATAACAGCTTCAACCTGTTTTAGAGAAATTCCTAGTTCTTTGCTTATAGTTAAATTTATATTGTTCATAAAATTACTCCATTCACACCTTAAAATTTGCTATATAATATAGCTTAACAAATTACTGTTTAGTCTCACTCAAAAGATACGCAGTAATAAAGTTATCAATTTCTCCATCCATTACAGCATTAACATTTGAATTTTCTACATTTGTTCTATGGTCCTTAACTAATGAATAAGGATGGAATACATAACTTCGTATTTGACTTCCCCATCCCATATCTTTTAAATCACCAGTTAAATCTTCAATTTTTTCTTTATGGGCTCTTTCTTTAAGTTCTATAAGCTTTGCCTTAAGCATTCCCATAGCAGTATCTTTATTTGCAAACTGACTTCTTTCATTTTGACACTGAACTACTATCCCTGTTGGAATATGAGTTATTCTTATAGCTGAATCAGTTTTATTTATGTGCTGACCACCAGCTCCACTTGCCCTAAAAGTATCAATTCTTAAATCAACTGGATTTAAATCTATATCTTGATCTTTTGTAAGCTCTGGAAGTGCTTCAACTGATGAAAATGATGTTTGTCTTTTACCATTTGCATTAAATGGTGAAATTCTAACAAGTCTGTGTATACCTTTTTCAGCCTTTAAGTACCCATAAGCAAATTCACCTTTAATACTTAAACTTACACTCTTAACTCCAGCCTCATCACCTGCCTGATAATCTAGTATCTCTACTTCATACCCTTTCTTCTCTGCCCATCTTGTATACATTCTAAGAAGCATAGAAGTCCAGTCATTAGCATCAGTTCCACCAACACCTGTATGAATGGTTAATATCGCATTGTTTCTATCATACTCACCTGATAACATAGTTTCTACTCTAAGTCTTTCTATAGCCTTAGAAACAAAATCTATTTCTGATATAATTTCATTTTCTGTATCTTCATCTCCATCTTCTAAAAGATCTTTTAAAACTTCTGCATCATCTAACTTTGTAACAAGAGTATTAAAACTATCTATTTTATCCTTAACTCTTTTACTTTCCTGCGTTATTTCCTGAGCCTTATTTACATCATCCCAGAAACCACTTTCTTGCATTTTAAGCTCTAATTCTTTATATTGTTTTTCAAGCCCAGCAAGGTCAAAGTAAATTCCCCATTTCTTCTAAAGTTGCTCTGAGCTCTCCTATTTTCCCTAAACTATTTTCAAGTTCAATATTCAACTACATTCACCCTCTTTTTTTATCTTTTGAAAGATAAGTATTATTTACAATATAGTATATCATTTTATGGAAAAATTAAATAATACTTTTATTTATATATAAGTATTATTATAGTATTATATAATTGTAAATATTTTGAAATAATTTCAAGGAGGCTTATTTAATGATATTTAAATGTAGTTTTTGCAGTCAAGATTCAGACTTTAAATGGTTCAAAAATTATAGAAAATGTTCTTTTTGTGGAAAACACCTTAAGCTAAGTACTACAGGTAAAATTCTAGCAATTATTTTACTACTCCCGTTATTTTTAACATTATTAGATATGAAAAAACCTATTTTAGCTTTTTTATGGTCATTATTTTACATTTTTGTTTTACAACCAATATGCTACTATATTTCATTAAAAAACTAAGTGATATAAGAAAAACCTCCTAGAATAAAATTCAATACAAGAATTTTCATTCATAGGAGGTTTAAATTTATCTACTTATAGCCTTGCTATTATTAAGTTTTTTCATTCCTACTGATACTAAAATTATAAGTCCATAAGCACTTATAATTAAAACTAGTACTGTTGTCCAAAGGAATCCATATCCCATTCTTTGTACTACTATTCCAAATAATGCTGAACCTACTGCAAATCCTACTGCAAACATAAGATTTATAACACCAAGTATTGAACCATAATTTTCTTTCCCAAAGAATTTACCTGTCATGTATGCAACTCCCATAATGTATGAGAAAACAGATGCTCCAAAGAACGCCGCAAATATAAATGCAAATATTTGATTTTGCGAACTTAAAATCAAGAATATACTTCCTATCGCGGCACTAGTTCCTGCACATATCATACACTTAGTAACCCCAAGCTTATCAAATAAATGACCTCCAACTAAATTTCCTAAAAGAGAAAATATAGCAAGAACTGATCCTACTGATCCCACTAATGCGGGTGCTAATCCTACCGCACTTTTCATATAAGCTGGATATTGAATCATTATAGCAGATATAGTAAGTCCTATTAAAATAAATGCTATTGCTAAAAACCAAAAATACTTAACATTTTTTAAATCTGTTAATGAATAACTAAAATTCATAGTTGTTCCATCCTCTTTAATTTTAGATGATTTTAGAATTTCACTTTCATTTCTAGGTAATCTTAATATAAATATTGTTACTATAAGCCCTACAATTATTGATAAAGCACCAAACATAAAATAAGATTTTCTATATCCATTATTTATCAAAGATATTGCTGTTAGTTGTTGTAAAAACATATTCCCAAATGCACCACCAGCAAATGTTAGTCCTAACGCTTTTCCTCTTACCTCTTCTGAAAACCAGTTACTGACTACTAAAGGAACCCCTATAGATGAAACTACTGCTGTACCAATTTGTGTGATGCCTCCAATTATGTAAAATTGCCATAAATTATTTGCTAATCCAAAGAAAGCAAACCCGCCACCTGATAAAATAGCTCCTATTATTAATAACATTTTAGGATTATATTTTGAATACATTTTACCTATTAGCGGTGATACTATTGCTGCTATTATTGTTGAAATCGTAAATATTAAAGAAAATCCACCTAAGGTAAAGCCTTCCCCTTTAACTACATAATCCATAAATTGTGGTTGTATATTTGAGGCTATACTAAAAGGAATAGCTTGTATTAACATACATCCTACAACCATAATCCATGCAGTCACAAACTGCTTTGATCTACTTTTATTCATAAAACTGCTCCTTACTTTTTACTTATATAAAATTTTAACACTAAATCTTTTAGTATTTACATTTTATAGTATTTGTTTTCATAAAGTTAATACTATAGTATAAAACTTCTTTATCTCCTGCTTATTAATGCTTTCTTTGATTTATATAACTAATCTCTTTATCTAAAAGATAAATTATTTATATTCTAATCATAAACTAAAAAAATACTAAGCTATTATTTTAAAATCAAGCTTAGTATTTTTAAGTCAATTATATATTTTCACTATTTATATTTATTATACTTAGTACTATTCAAAAAAACTTAAGGTAAACCTTAAATTTAAACTACATTTATTTCATACCTAAAATAAAAGAACTTTGTTTATAAACTATTAGTTCTCCACTAATTATTTTAAATCCTTTATCTTCAACTTTTGTTCCATCACTTATTAATAGCCACTCATCATGACCTATTCTAAAATCTAAATCAAACGCATTCCCATTATGAATTATCAAAATTTTCTTAAATTCATCATCTATTCCCTCGCAATTAATAGTAAAAGATATTAGAGAATTTATTTCATCACCAAAGCTAATCCTATCTCGAATTTCTTCAAAACTTTCCAGCCTAAAACATTTATGTTTTTTTCTAAAATTTATCATCTTTTTATAATAATTAAAAACATCTATATATTGAATTTTTCTTTCCCAATCTATCATATTTACACTATCTGGTAAATTATAACTATTAAACTCCAATTCTCCACTTCTATTCTTTTTAGTTCTAAGAAATTCCTCTCCGCTGTGTATGAACGGTATTCCTTGAGCTGTAATAATAATAGCAAACGCAAGTTTATTCATAGCTAATAAAGCGGCTTCTTTTGATTCTTTATTAGACTTTTGCAATTTATCAAATAATGTATAGTTGTCATGTGCAGACTCATAATTTATAACCTGCATAGGATTATTTGCCCATGTTGTATAAAAATTGCCAGTAAGATTCACACCTCCTGTAATCCCAACTTTGATAGCATTATTAAATCTGCTATCCCCCGAAACAAATCCTCTTTCTTCTTCTATAAATGTATGTCCTTTAATACCATCTCTTATTTCATCATTAAATGCTGCTATTTGCTTATCTTCAAAAACTCTTATATTATCTTTAATACATCTTCGCTCTGTTGCTAATGGAGTATCTCCACCGGTCCATCCTTCTCCATAAATAATTATTTTACTATCTATTTTATCAAGTTCTTCTCTAATTAAATTAAGAGTCTTTGTATCATATAATCCCATAAGGTCAAATCTAAATCCATCTATATGATATTCATTTGCCCAAAATAATATAGAATCTACTATAAACTTTCTTACCATAGAACGCTCTGTAGCAATTTCATTTCCACATCCTGAACCATTTGAATATGAACCATCATAATTTTCTCTATAATAATATAATGGTACTAATTGATTAAAATTAGAATCTAAACATCTATACGTATGATTATAAACAACATCTACTATTACCCTAATTCCAGCTTCATGTAATTTCATAACCATTTCTCTAAATTCTACTATTCTTGAAGCTCCATCAAAAGAATTTATAGAATATGAACCTTCTAATGCATTATAATTCGCAGGATCATACCCCCAGTTATAAATATCATGACTAAAAGTAGTTTCATCTACAGTTTCAAAATCATATACAGGTAACAAGTGGACATGAGTAATACCTAAAGCTTTTAAATGATCTAAACCTGTAGCAACATTTGTCCCTACAACCTTTGTCCCACTCTCACTAATCCCTAAAAATTTACCTTGATGCAAAACTCCAGAATTTTGATCTATAGTAAAATCTCTTATATTCATTTCATAAATTATAGAGTCTATTGTATTCTCTAGCTTTGGTACTCTATCATGTTCCCACCCCGTAGGAATATACTTATCCATATCAACTATAAGTCCATATTCACCATTTGCACTTACACTTTTAGCATATATATCTACAACTGAACGTTTAATACCTTCAACCTCTAATTTATATTTATAATAAATACCATCTAAATCTCCATTTATTGTATACTCAAATATGCCATTTATTTCTATCATTCTATCTGTTGATAATAATATAAAAATATTTTTATCTATTTGTTTATATAACTCTACATTAACTTGGCTAGCAACTGGTGTCCAAACTCTAAATTTTGTTCTTTTTTTTGAATATATAGCACCAAGTTCTCCATTAAAATGGTATACTCGTCTAAAATCGCTAGAATTAAATAAAGACACTATTTCATTTCTACTTCTTGAACTGTATAATTCTTTAATATCCATCGTCTACTCCCTCACCAATCTCTTACTTTTCATCTTCGTCATATATTCTTCCTGAAAGCTTAGTAAGTCTATATAATCGTTTTGCAAGATCTTTTGTTAATGAATCCTTTTGCATTCTCCAAGACCAATTACCACTAAGTGTAGATGGTCTATTCATTCTGCCTTCTTGTCCTATTTCTAAAATATCTTGCATTGTTGCTATAGCTATATTACTTGGTGAATTCCAAATTGCTCTAATCCATCTAAAAGAAATATCCTCATCATCGCCTATTTCTAAAAACTCTTTTGCTAATTTTCCCTCTTTACTTTCTTTATTAAGTTCAAACCACTCTCTAGCAGTTTCATTATCATGTGTTCCTACATATGCAACAGAATTTGTTTCATAGTGATATGGTAAATTCTCAGAATTATATTGTCCAAATGCAAACTGTAATACCTTCATCCCTCTAAAACCTGTTTGCTTTTTAAACTCTAAAAATTCTTCTGTTATTACACCTAAATCTTCTGCTATTATTTCTATATTTCCAAGTCTCTTTCTAATTTCATTAAATAATTTAATACCAGGTCCCTTAATCCACTCTCCATCTTTAGCAGTTTTAGCTCCATATGGTATTTGCCAAAAAGAATTGAATCCAATAAAATGATCTAATCTTAATACATCATATAATAATAAATTATTATCAATTCTATCTATCCACCAATTATAATTATATTTAGCTAAATATTCCCAATCATATACTGGTGTGCCCCATACTTGTCCATCTTCTGAAAAATAATCTGGAGGACAACCTGAAATAAATGTAGGATTATGATTTTCATCTACTTTAAAAACATGAGGAGTTACCCACATATCAACGCTATCTTCTGGGACATAAATTGGAATATCACCTATAATTGCAACTTCATTAGATGCTGCATAATCTCTTAAACTATTCCATTGATTGAAAAATTCATATTGTAAAAATTTATAAAAGTCAATTCTATCTTTTAATAAACTTTTATAATATTCTATAGCTGGTTTTTCTCTATATCTTATATCATCTGGCCATTCTTTAAGAGGCTTCATTTTTAAATATTCTTTAATAGCCATAAAATTACTATAATCTTCTAACCAATCTTTGTTATTAGCTTCAAATATGTGATACTTATATGTATCTGCATATAAACTTTTAAACTTTTCATAAGCTTTATACAAAATAGGTCTTCGCTCTTCAAAAACTTTTTCATAATCAACTTTATTTGGATCTATTCCAAAATTTATCCCCTTATAATCTGTTTTACATATTAATCCCTTATTAACTAAAGCCTCTAAGTTTATAAAATTAGGATTTCCTGCCACAGTCGAAAAACATTGATATGGAGAATTTCCAAAACCAGTATGTCCTAGAGGTAACACCTGCCAATATCGTTGGCCACTTTCTCTTAAAAAGTCAATAAAATCATAAGCTTCATCACCTAATGAACCTATACCAAATTCATTGCTTAATGAAGATATGTGCATTAAAATTCCGCTTTCTCTTTTGTTCATCAAAATCACCTTCTAATTATAAAATAAAGAAGACTATATTATTCATCAATCTATCTGTAAAATATTACATACTATGAAAATTAATATAGTCTCCTCCTGACATTTAGTTTTAATATTTATTTGACTCTTTTAGTTATGCTATATTGTCAGAATCTTTAGCTATCTCTTTATGAGAACCTACAACTGCTACACCAGTAGTTTTAATAACTTCAGCATCTTCTCTAACAACCGCATATTCACCAATAATAGCATTTTCTACATGTGCATGTTTTTCTATTACAGCATTAGCAAGAATTACTGAATTCTTAACAAAAGCACCTTTCCCAATTTTTACATTTTTAGAAATTACACTTTTTTGCACATATCCATCTATTTCACAATTTTCTCCAAGTATAGAGTTTTTAATTACTGCATCAAATCCAACTTTATGCTTTTCATAACCATCACTTTTACTTGCAATTTTCCATTTATCATTTAAACTTAATTCGCATTTATGATCTAAAAGATCCATATTAGAACTCCAAAGACTTTCTACTGTTCCTACATCCTTCCAATAACCTTTAAATCTATATCCAACCATTCTTTCATTAGCTTCAAGCATATTTGGGATTATGTCTTTTCCAAAATCATGATTTGACTTCAAATTATTTTCATCTCTAATTAAATATTCCCTTAGGGTTTTCCAAGTAAAAATATAAATTCCCATTGATGCTGTATTACTTCTTGGAATCTCTGGCTTTTCATCAAACGAATCTATAGTCGTATCTGCATTTAAATTCATAATTCCAAATCTACTAGCCTCTTCCATAGGTACTTCTATAGTTGCTATAGTTGCTACTGCGTTCATCATTTTATGATGACTTAACATATCTGCATAATTCATTTTATAAATATGATCTCCTGATAATATTAAAATATATTTAGGATCATATTTATCTATATATTTTATATTTTGATATATTGCATTAGCTGTTCCTGTATAATAACTTTCACTATCTTTATCTCTATATGGAGGTAAAAAACTCACACCATATTTATCAATTTTTTTTAAATTCCAAGATTCACCATTCCCTATATGGTTATAAATAGCGTTAGGTTTATACTGTGTTACGACTCCAACAGTATCAATACCTGAGTTTGCGCAGTTACTTAATGGGAAATCTATTAATCTGTATTTTCCTCCATATGGTATTGCAGGTTTTGCAATACTTTCTGTTAGAACTCCTAGTCTTGTACCTTTTCCACCTGCTAAAATCATAGATATAATTTCTTTATTATGTTTCATAAAATCACCCTCAAATAATCTCAAAATTGTAATAAGTCAAAAGTATATTCCTATATGTTATAGTACTAAATTTTTATAATTGCTATTTACATTAAATTTCTATATAATTCCAAATATATCTTAGCTGATTTTTCCCAACTATTATCAGACTCCATTGCATTTTTAACTAGTGCTTCCCATTTATCCTTTAATTGATATATATATAACCCTTCTGTTATACAGTTTAAAAACTCCAATCCATCATAATGATAAAAACTAAATCCATTTCCTGTGCACTCATACTTATTAAAAGGTTGAATTGTATCTCTTAGCCCTCCTGTTTCTCTAACAACTGGAATTGTTCCATATCTTAAAGCTATAAGTTGTCCAAGTCCACATGGTTCAAATGCTGATGGCATTAAAAACATATCAGAACCAGCATATATTTTCTTAGATAAAGTAACATCAAATTTTATATTAGCAGATACTTTATCAGGATACTTTTCTCCTAGATATTTAAAATATTCTTCATAGTCATAATCTCCTGTGCCTAATACAACTAGCTGAACATCTCTTTGTAATACATCTTCAATAGCATATTTAATAAGGTCAATTCCTTTTTGTCTTGTTAATCTTGATACTATTGAAATCATACACGCACTTTCTGACTGTGGAAGTCCTAATTCTTCTTGAAGTCTAAGTTTATTTTCCATTTTATTTTCAATACACTCTATATTATATTTTTCATAGATTTCCTCATCTACGGCAGGGTCAAATTCCTCATAATCTATACCATTTACTATCCCTAGCAAATCTCCTGCTTTATATCTTAGAAAATCATCTAATCTTTCTCCATACTCGGCTGTTTTAATTTCCTCTGCATAAGAATTACTAACTGTTAAGATTTTATCTGCATATACTAATCCACTTTTCATAAAACTAACATCACCGTAGAACTCCATACTCCCATCATTATAAGAATCTAAATTATATCCAAATAATTCTGGTAGAATACTCTTATTATAGTTACCTTGGAAAAATAAATTATGAATTGAAAATAGTATTTTAATATCTTTTTTCATATCATATCTGTGTCTATATTCTAATTTATATAGAGCTGGAATCATCCCTGTTTGCCAGTCATTACAATGAATAATATCTGGATACCAATTTATTGCTAATATAGTTTCTAAAACTGCTCTATCAAAAAAAGCAACTCTTTCTGCTTCATCATAATATCCATAAATACCATCTCTATCATAGTAATATTTATTATCTATAAAATAATAAGTCACATTTTTATATTTTAAAGTTTCTATACCACAATATTGATCTCTATAACCAACCTTAACGTAAATACTTTTTATAAATTCCATATCTTTTTTGAATTCATCTTTTATTCCTTTGTATTTAGGAATAATAACTCTTACATCTTCACCTAAACTTGCAAGTTCTTTACTTAAAGCACCCACAACATCTCCAAGTCCTCCACTTTTAATGAAAGGTGCTGCCTCTGTTGCAACAAATAATATTTTCATTAAGAATCTCTCCTTTTCATCTTAAAAACACAAGCTCCCATAGGTGGCACTGTTATTTCCATAGAATATTTTTGATTATGATATCCTTCAATATCAGCTTTTAATATTTCTGTATTAATATTTCCAAGCCCTCCATATTCAACTGAATCAGAATTTATGATTTCTACATACTTTCCTTCATAAGGAATCCCTATTCTATATTTTTCATAAGTTACCGGAGTAAAGTTACAAACAAATATTAATGTATCTTCTTTTTTGTCTGATTTACGCATAAATATATAAACACTTTGTTCTCCATTATTAGGCTCTATCCATTCAAACCCTTTAAGGTCATAATCATATTTCCATAAAGCTTCTGACTTTTTATAAATATGATTTAAATCTTTAAAGAACTTATGCATCTTTGTATGAGTTTCATAAGATTCTGCTAAATGCCAATCTAAATCCTCATATTCACGCCATTCAATAAACTGACCGAACTCCATACCCATAAATGACAACTTTTTCCCAGCATGTCCTATCATATAAGTCCTATATAACCTTAAAGATGCAAATTTAGTCCAATAATCTCCCCACATTTTATCTAACATAGATTTTTTCCCATGTACTACCTCATCATGTGAAATTGGTAAAATAAAATGTTCATCGTAATTGTACATCATAGCAAATGTAAGCTTATTATGTTCATACTTCCTATAGATTGGGTCTAATTCTATATACTTTAAGGTATCATTCATCCACCCCATGTTCCATTTAAAATCAAAACCTAATCCACCATCTTCAATTTTAGATGAAACTTTAGGCCATGTAGTAGATTCCTCAGCACACATAATAGCACCCGCAACCTTTTCTTTGACAGCGGTATTCAATTCTTTTATAAAACTCAAGCCATATTTATTTACATTATCTCCATCTTCATTTACTATCCACTCATGATCATTTCTTCCATAATTGAGATAAATCATATTGCTAACAGCATCAACTCTAATACCATCAAAGTGGAACTCTTTTAAATAATAAATAGCATTTGAAATTAAAAAGCTTTTTACTTCTGGTCTTCCTAAATCAAAATTTAAGGTTCCCCAGCCTGAATTATTAGCTTTCCATTCTTCTTGATACTCATATACAGCATCGCCATCAAACTTAGCTAACCCATGAGCATCTCTACAAAAATGGCCTGGTACCCAATCAAGAATTACTCCGATATCGTATTGATGTAACTTATCTATTAGATATCTAAGTTCATCTGCAGTCCCAAATCTACTTGTTGGCGAATAAAACCCTGTAACTTGATATCCCCATGAGCTATCTAAAGGATGCTCCATTATTGGTAAAAACTCTACATGAGTATAACCCATTTCACTTAAATAACTTGGTAAAAGTTCTGCTATTTCTGAATATGTTAAGAACTTTTCTCCATTAGTCCTCCATGAACCTAAATGCACTTCATATATATTCATAGGGTTCTTATAATGACTAACTCTTTTTTTTCTCCATTCTTTATCATGCCATTTATAATTATTTGCTTTAGTGACTATAGATGCTGTCATAGGTCTAAGCTCTGACTGCCTAGCAAATGGATCTGCCTTTAAAATAATTTCTCCCTCTTTAGTTTCTATAGCATATTTATATACTGCGCCTTTTTTTATTTCCTTTATAAAAATTGACCAAAGACCATTATCTGTACACTTTTCAAGAGCATATTTTTTTCTAATTTTCCAATTGCAAAAGTCTCCAACAATATAAACACTCTTTGCATTCGGTGCCCATGTTGTAAACCTAACACCTTGCTTCTTGCCTTCCACCTTTATATGTGAACCCATAAACTTATAGCATGAATAATTTTTACCTTCATGAAAAAGATAACTATCATATTCTGTAAACACCTAATTTCACCTCCAAAATCAACTTTTATAAATTAAATTTTTATTGTAAAAACGTATTTACAACTCCCATAACATCGACCTTAAATTTTTCTAATTCTTTTTGTGCACTTTCTTTATTCTCTTCTCTTATAGATAAATAAATTTTTATTTTTGGCTCTGTGCCTGATGGTCTAACTATAAATGAGTAATTATTTTCTAATTCAAATTTCAACACATTTGAACTAGGAAGTGATACATCTCTTATTTTTATCCCCTTTTCAAAATCAAATTTATGTTCTATTTTTCTTTCTCCTATTGTTGTTGCTTTAAAGTTTCTAAGTTCTGACATGCAATTAGAAATTTTCTTAATTCCTTCTTGCCCCTCAATCTCTATTGAAACTAAAGTTTCTTTAAAATAACCATACTTCTCATATATATCAGCTAAAGCATCAAAAACTGTCTTCCCATTAGTTTTATAGAATAAAACCATTTCTGCAATTAATGCACTTGCTATTACAGCATCTTTATCTCTTACAAAGTCTCCCGCAAGTGATCCATAACTTTCTTCAAAACCAAAAATGTATTTTCTACCTTGTATATCAGAAAGTTCTCTTATCTGCTCAGCAATATATTTAAAACCTGTTAGCACTTCTATTACATCTACATCATAATCCTCTGCAATAGGTTTGATAGCTTCTGTTGTAACTATAGTTTTTACAATAAAACTTCCTTGTAAAATTTCATCTTGTTCTTTTTGAGCTTTTAATAGATATTCTGTAAGTAGTAAACCAGTTTCATTTCCTGTTAAAACTCTATATTCACCATCAACATCTTTGGCTACAAGGCCGATTCTATCACAATCCGGATCTGTTCCTATTATGATATCTGCATTTTTTTGATTAGCAAGTTCAATCGCTAATTTAAAAGCATTAGGATCTTCTGGGTTAGGATATACTAACGTTCTAAACTCCCCATCTGGTAATTCCTGTTCTTTAACTACGTAAAGATTTTCAAATCCTAGCTCTCCTAGAACTCTTCTTACAGGTATATTTCCTGTTCCATGAAGTGGAGTATAAACTATTTTTAGATCTTTCGCATTTGATTTAACAAGTTCTTTTCTACTTATAAGCCCTTTTACTCTTTCAAAATAATTTTCTAAAATAGAATCGTCTATATATTCTAAAAGCCCATCTTTTAAAGCATCATTTTCAGATATTTGCTTGATTTTTGAAAAATCTTTTATACTTTTCACAAATTCTATTACTTTTTCAGCATCAGCAGTTACTTGTCCACCAAACTCATCATAAATTTTATATCCATTATATTGTTTTTTATTATGTGAAGCTGTAACTACTACTCCACCATTACATGCTAATTTTCTAACTGAGTAAGATAAAATAGGTGTTGGTTCTAAAGTTTTATATAAATAAGCTTTTATCCCATTACCTGCGAAGGTTAATGCTGTCACTTTTGCAAACTCTTTAGAATTATTTCTTGAATCATAAGCAATAACTACAGATGGCTCTTCAAACTTTTCTAAAAGGTAGTCTGCAAACCCTTGTGTTGCTAATGCTACAGTAACATTATTCATTCTATTTGTTCCTGCTCCCATTACTCCTCTTAATCCACCAGTTCCAAACTCTAATGTTTTGTAAAATCTATCATATAATTCTTCTTCACTAAGACCTTTTAACTCATCTTTTAAATCTTTACTTACTATTTCTGAGTTTATCCAATTTTTATAAGCTGTAAGTTCCATAAAATTCTCTCCTTAATCTCTAATAAAACAACTTTATTTATAATTAGGGCAGAGTCTACTGCCCTAATAAAAACATATAAACTAAAAACTACTTTCTTACATCTGACAAGCTACAAGGAACTCCCCAAATATCATTAGCATATTCTACAATTGTTCTATCTGATGAGAAAAATCCTGATTTAGCAATATTGTTTAGACAAATTTTTCCCCATTTTTCTCTATCTCTATAAAGTCTATCAACTTTATCTTGAGCTTCTAAATATGATGAAAAATCTTTCGCATTAAAGAATTCATCATTATATTTAACTATTGAATTATAGATTTCCATAAAACTTCCGTTAACGCCTCTATAAGTTCCATCAATTAATTGATTCATTACTTTTTTAAGTCCTAAGTTTCTATTTATTTCATCTAAAGCACAATATCCACCTTTTTCATAGTAACTAAGCACTTCTTCATTAGTTAATCCAAAAGTAATGATATTTTCACTACCAACTTTTTCTGCAATTTCTATATTAGCTCCGTCCATAGTAGCAACTGTAACAGCTCCATTCATCATGAACTTCATATTAGATGTTCCTGATGCTTCTTTTGTAGCAGTTGATATCTGTTCACTAACATCTGTTGCAGGAATTATAATTTCTGCTAAAGATACTCTATAATCTTCTAAATAAACAACTTTAATTTTTCCTTTTATTCTCTCATCCTTATTTATTCTGTTTCCAACAACATTTATAAGTTCTATTATTCTTTTAGCTAAAGCATATGAACTCGCTGCTTTTCCTGCGAATATAAATGTTCTTGGCACAATATCTAAATCTGGATTTGCAAGTAATTTATTATATAAATCCATTACTCTAAAAATATTAAGTGTTTGTCTTTTATAAGCATGTATTCTTTTAACTTGTGTATCAAAAATAGAATTTTCATCAATATCAATTCCGTTATTCTCTTTTATATATTTTACAAGTTTGCGTTTATTCATAAGTTTAACTTCATTAAGTTTTTCTATGAATTTTTTATCACTTTCATAGTTCATAAGATCTCTTAACTTTTCAGTGTCAGCTTCAAAATCTTTTCCAATTTTACTTTCAATTAATTTTGTTAATTCTCTATTTGAAGATAAAAGCCATCTTCTATGAGTTATACCATTTGTCTTATTATTAAATTTATCAGGGAAAACATTATATAAATCATTCATAACTGTTGTTTTTAGAATTTTAGTATGAAGTTCTGCTACTCCATTTACGCTGTGGGATCCAACAACCCCAAGATTTGCCATTTTAATATACCCATTAGATATTATAGCCATTTGTGCTATCTTATCCCAATCACCTTCGTAAAGTTTCCATAAATCTTTACAATATCTTTCATTAATTTCATTTACTATCATATAAATTCTTGGTAATAATGGTCTAAATAAATTAACATCCCACTTTTCTAGAGCTTCTGCTAAAATTGTATGGTTTGTATATGCAAATGTATTTTGTGTTATTTGCCATGCATCATCCCATCCTAAACCTTCTTCATCCATAAGAA
>JBOFRC010000237.1:0-1059 GCA_051650825.1 Sarcina sp.
GTAGATAATCCTGCGAAAGTGAAACCAGCAGAAAAAACACCAGAAGGAAGTAAACCAAAAGTAGATAATCCAACGAAGGCGAAGCCAGCGGAGAAAACACCGGAAGCGAGCAAACCAAAGGTAGATAATCCAACAAAGGTGAAGCCAGCAGAAAAGACACCAGAAGTGAGCAAACCAAAGGTAGATAATCCTGCGAAAGTGAAGCCAGCAGAAAAAACACCGGAAACAAGCAAACCAAAAGTAAATAATCCTGCGAAAGTGAAACCAGCAGAAAAAACACCAGAAGGAAGTAAACCAAAGGTAGATAATCCAACAAAGGTGAAGCCAGCAGAAAAGACACCAGAAGCGAGCAAACCAAAGATAGATAATCCTGCGAAAGTGAAGCCAGCGGAAAAAACACCAGAAGGAAGCAAACCAAAAGTAGATAATCCAACAAAGGCGAAGCCAGCGGAGAAAACACCAGAAGGAAGTAAACCAAAAGTAGATAATCCAACAAAGGCGAAGCCAGCGGAGAAAACACCGGAAACAAGCAAACCAAAGGTAGATAATCCTGCGAAAGTGAAACCAGAAGGAAGCAAACCAAAAGTAGATAATCCAACGAAGGCGAAGCCAGCGGAGAAAACACCGGAAACAAGCAAACCAAAAGTAGATAATCCTGCAAAAGTGAAACCAGCAGAGAAAACACCGGAAGCAAGCAAACCAAAGGTTGATAATCCAATGAAAGTGAAACCAGCAGAAAAAACACCAGAAGCGAGCAAACCAAAAGTAGATAATCCTGCGAAAGTGAAACCAGCAGAAAAAACACCAGATGCGAGCAAACCAAAAGTAGATAATCCTGCGAAAGTGAAGCCAGCAGAAAAAACACCGGAAACAAGCAAACCAAAAGTAAATAATCCTGCGAAAGTGAAACCAGCAGAGAAAACACCGGAAGCAAGTAAACCAAAGGTAGATAATCCTGCGAAAGTGAAACCAGCAGAAAAAACACCAGAAGGAAGTAAACCAAAAGTAGATAATCCAACGAAGGCGAAGCCAGCGGAGAAAACACCGGAAGCGAGCAAA
>JBOFRC010000238.1:0-5908 GCA_051650825.1 Sarcina sp.
TTCTATCATATATAATGATTAATTTAAAATTATTAATTTTTTTCCTAATATTTCAAAATTTAAAAGCAAAATTATTAACAAATTCAACAAAATATTACTTTTAAATTAAGATTTACATATATTAAAGACTTTAATTATATCATAATTGTATAATAATTATATTAATTGATTTTTTAAGGGGGATTACATATGAAAAATAAAACGCTTACATTGCTTATTCCAATCATATTGATAAGCTCTCTATTCAGCGCCTGCTCAATCGAAAAAAAAATTACAATATCTACAAATGCGGATAAAGAAAATATAAAAAATACACAACTGCAAAACATATCAATAGATGAAGATGCTCTAAATAAAGCCATTAGTAAATCTATACTAGACACTAATGAAAGACTTGAAGATGCTGAGCTAAAAACAGAGGGGCATATAATTCTTGGAACAGAGACAAATCAAAACTTTGTAACAACCTTTATAATAGCTGGTGTAAGCAACTATAGATTTGAAAACGATACATTTGTAAGCACTTCAGCAACTGGTGCTATTCCGACTATTATAAGATATGAAGTTAATCCGGAAAATAATAGATACACTGAAATTGACTATCAAGAACCAAATAAAGATAATTTTCAAGAAAGTGTTTATAAAATGTTTCCTGAACAATTTCATGACAAAGTTTTAAATGCAGATCTCAAATATCCTGAAATAGAAAAAATGCAGTTATTACAAGCTAAAGAATATATCCATACACTCGGACGTGATGTGGAAATTAAAACATATTTAAAAAAAGATGATTTGCCTGTTAACTTAGAGGTCTTTTCTGCTAATTTTAAAAACTTTCCAACTTGGGAAGGTACAGTTGAAATATTAGAAAATGCTGATAGATTTATTTACGAATCTAAAATAACTGAAATAAATTCTGAAATTTACATCACTTGCACACAAAAAGACGCTAAAGGCAATACTTTAGAAAGCTTCTTAGTTGACACTTCTGGAAATTTTCAAGAAACTATACCACATAAATAACATCCTTCCCACTTAACTCATATCTTGTAGATTCATAACTAAAACATTTGACATATATATCTAAATTTTAATTAAGATGGAGTTTTTGCTTCATCTTAATTAAAATCATATCAAATAAAAGGAAATTCTCTATCCTTTCATCTTTTTTTTAACTTTTTATTAACTATTACAACTTGTAAAATTTTCATTATTAGAATATATTTCTAAATATAAATATTATTTTTAACAAAGGAAGAACTATGAATAATAAAAACTTAGTAAAAACAAGCTTATCTATCATAAGTTTTATAATTTTATTTATATTAACCATATTGTGGTTTTTTCTTATTCACTGGAAAATCCCACAATATCAAATTGCTATAATAACATTTTTAAATGGTGGATTAAGTGGATTTAACTGGATTTTAGGAAGAATATTTTATATTGTTGCCTTCTTTCCATTAACAATTTCTTTGATTATTATAACTTTAGGATTTATATTTTTTAAAAGACAAAATAAAGTTTTAAAATTATGTTTATCTTTATCATTGGTTTTCATAATCTCACTTACGACTTTACCTATATTAATTAACAAAAGCATATTATATATGAGTAAATTCACCTCTTATAATTGGATAAATATTCCTAAACTAAGATATGAATCTGTAAATAATTTACTTTCCACTCATAAATTAATTGGTATGACAAGCTCTGAGATATTCAATTTATTAGGAACACAGGATTATGAAACTACTAGTTACGATAGTAAAACTTATTTTTGGGATTTAGATAACCCCTTAAATATAAATAACTCATATTTAACTATTAGTATCAGTAAAGATAAAGTTATTTCCTATAAAATAATTTCTGATTCAGCTACTAATTAGATAAAGAACTTTTTATTTTAAAAAAATTATTTATCTATAAATATTAACTACTATTAGAACTACAAGTGACATAGGTTCTTTTAAGGCACTTTCTGTTTGTATATCCTTTCTCTTTCTATACTTTTAAATTTAGCTTTATATAATTAGTTAACTTAAATGTTGTATCACAACTTAAACAAAACTTTATTAAAGCCTATATTTTGTTTGCTTTTTTTAGTAAAATAAAAGAACTATAGGAAAAGAGCAATTGCCCTTTTTACTATAGTTCTTTAAAATTATTATATATTCTCACTAATATATAAAATATTAGAAATTTTCATACTTAAAATCTTTTTTGGTTATTGATATATTGCTAACACACCATTTAAATCTGCTATACGTCCCTCACCAAGAGCTTTAAACTCCCAATCAAGTCCATTTCTATTTAATTCTGCAAAGATAACTGATGTAGCAGTAGATCCATCTTCTTTTAAATTAAATCTACAAAGTTCTTTACTTGATTCTTGATCTATAAGCCTAACATATGAATTGTTAATCATGCCAAATGTTTGTCTTTTTGCAGATGCTCCATGTATAGTTACCACAAAAATTATTTTTTGTCTACTTTGGTCTATTTCCTCAAGATTAATATTAATAACCTCATCATCACCAGAACCTGCTCCTGTTCTATTATCTCCACCAAGAACTATTCCTCTACCTGCTTTATTATTGAAAAATATTACATTAGATACATCATTAAACTTATTGTTAGAATCTAATAAAAACGCTGCTATATCAAGGTCAAAATCTGCACCACCAGAGGAAATATCCCATCCTGCACCTAAAATAACCTTCTTAAGACCTGGATTTCTTTTTGTTAAATCTAATATATCATTTTTTTGTAAATTTAATATTGGAGCTACTCCTTGATTATTATTCATATTTCCTAAATTACCAAAATTGCCACCTAAATTAATTCCCATTTCAAATCACCTCTATAAATAAATTTTAGCAAGCTCTGTTATATTTGCATTGTATAACTCACCAATTGCTTTAAAGTTCCAACTTCCGTCTAAATTATATAGCTCTGCAAATACAAGTGCTGTTTTTCCATCAGCATGTCCTGATAAATTAAATCTACAAATTTCAGCATTCCCTTTTTCTTGATCTAGAAGTCTGATATATGCATTATTAACTTGATCAAAAGATTGCTTTCTTTTTACAGCATCATATATAGTAACCGCAAAAATAACTTTTGAACATGTATTTTTTAATTTACTTAATTCAACAGTTATTTGTTCATCATCCCCTGAGCCCTCACCAGTTCTATTATCACCATGAAGTATTATACCTTGTTGTCTCATATTACTATAACAAATTACATTATCTTTTTTAGTAAGCTTTCCATTTTCATCTAATAAAATAGCAACTAAATCTAAGTCATAGTCTTTTTGTCCAAAACTAAAAAATCCTTTTTTTGCTACATCCCATCCTGCTCCAAGCATTATTTTATCTAGCCCTGGATCTTTTTTTGTTAAATCTAGTATATCATTTTTATTTAAGTTCAAAATTCCTGCCATTAATTATCCCTCCATAACATACAAAGAGTTTCTGATTTGTCTAAAATATATTACTTTTTTTCTTTCAAACTTATCAGTTTATCTCTATAAACGTAGACTTTATCTATTTACATTATACCACATCTTAGAAATTTTAAACTTTTATATCTCTGTATTTTTATGCATCCTTCATAAAGTTGTATTTTTTAACAATTATTTTTTCCAAATATAATTTTAATGCCTTAATTTTTTCCTATCTTGAAAAATATTTTGTAATTATATATTAAATTGTTAATTTTTATTTTTTTTATTTGAAACTTAATTATAATAATTGCTAGATTTTTTTTACTTTTTAATCATCCTTATACATGTAAAGTAGACTTTACCTTTAATTTTGTGTATACTTGTATAAGTTATATTTATATATGCAAATGTTTAAAAAATTAATAAAGTTAGTCAATAACTTTCTAATATTGATAAACAAAAGGAGGAAATATAAATAGGACAAGCCCTGTTTATAATAATTTACTATGAAAAAAACAGCTATATCGTGTTTGCTTACTGTAAGTATGTTAGGAGGGGTTAGCACAGCCGCTGTTGCAGCACCAGCTACAACACCACAACAAGCTAATGCTAATGTTCAAACTCAACAAGAAGCTTATAATAAAGCATCACAACAATTAGAAACGGCACAAACTAATCTTGAAAAGATAAGTAACCAGATTTCTAATTTAACTAGAGAAATTAGTCAAAACAATGCACAAATTGCTGAAAACGAAGCTCAATTAAAAGTTTTTACAGCAGAATACCAACAAGATTTACAAGTTGAAGCACAAAGAATTAAATCTATTTACCAAAACAATGGTAATACAAGTGTTGTTGCTGTAATGGTAACATCTAAAAACCTTGGACAATTTATATCTAGAATGTATGCAGTTAATAAATTAATGCAACTTGATGCCCAAGCAGTTCAAAAAACTCAAGCTGCTAAGAATTCAATGGAAGCTACAACTCAAAAGCTGACTGCTTTAAAAGCTTCAAATGAAGCGAAACTTGATCAGCTTAATAAGAGTAAAACACAGTCACAAGCTTTAGTTAATGATCTTCAAAATAACAAAGCTTATCAAGCTCAAAAATTAGCACAAGCACAAGCTACTGCTAAAGCATCTATTGAATTACTAGCAAAAGCTCAAACTGTAGCTGAAGCTAATAATGCAGTAACAGCTTTAAAACATATAGCTGCAACAACAAACTCAGATGCAATTAAACAACAAGTTAATAAAGCTATTAATGATAGTAGTGCTAAGATTCAACAAATTCAAAGCAAACCTGCTACAACAACAGCTTCAAAACCAGCTGCATCATCAAATAATTCAGCGTCAAATACTACAGTAAAAGCTGCTACACCATCAGCTTCAAATACTAATAGTAGTAGCAATACACCTGAAAATAACCCTGCACCAAAACAAGCTCCTGCTCAAACAGTACAAGCTGGCGGAGTTACAGGTCAAGATATTGTATCATATGCTGAGAATTTCCTTGGTAGACCATATGTATGGGGTGCCCTTGGGCCAAATTCATTTGACTGTAGTGGTTTAACTCATTATGTTTATTCACACTTTGGATATAACATAGGTGATTCAACTTATTCACAAATCGATGAAGGAACTCCCGTATCATTAAATAATCTTCAAGCTGGAGATTTAATTTTCTGGGGAGATCCATCTGCACCATATCATGTAGCTATCTACATTGGTGGTGGAGAATATATACAAGCTCCTAGAACAGGATATAACGTTGATATATCTTCTTGGAACTTAAGTAACGTATCTGCTGCAAGAAGAATTTTATAATAAATAAAAATAACTACCTCTAGCAAATTCTAGAGGTAGTTATTTTTTTATTGTACTAAATCATATGGCCAAGTTAAAACTCCACCTATATTATAAACATTATTATATCCTAAACTTGAAATTACTTCTTGTGCAACACCACTTCTATGTCCACTTCTGCAATAAACATAAATAGTTTTATTTTTATCTATATCCATATCCATAAAAGCATCCTCTACTTCACCAAGAGGTATAAGCTCTGCTCCTTCAATATGTCCCATATTATATTCTCCAACCTCTCTAACATCTATTAATAGTATATTATGATTAGAGTCTAAATTTACTTTTGCTTCTTCTTGTGATAATTCTTTATATATTAATTCTGTCATAACTATAAAATCCTTTCATTCTTTTAACTTTCCATAATATAATATTAAAGGATTTTTATAAAATAATAAAGTCTAGGAAGATTAAAATATGCTTCTTTATTAATTTCAAACTATCATTGCTACAAAAATAATTAAAATTATTATAAGTATTACAAGAAATAAAGGTAATTTTTTTGCTAATATATTTTCTTTCACAATATTATCTACTATTCTAGTATTATCTACCATATCAAACTTATTTTCTCTTTTAATACTAATAT
>JBOFRC010000239.1:0-1005 GCA_051650825.1 Sarcina sp.
ATTACAGTAAATGGAGTAGCCGTAAAAGCTAGTGAAGTTGTAGGTGGAAACTTAGCAAACTATAAAGTTCCAACGGTTATAGGAAACGGCGATACAAATATCGTTTATAACATAGGAAAAGAGTATCAAGATACTGTAAAAGTATTAATCGATGGAAAACCACAAACAATGATTCCACAAGAGAATGGAACAATTGGAGTTACAGGAGAAACGTCAGGAATTAAAGACCCTGTAATACCAAAAGATTATAAAATTGCAGGAATTACGGTTAATGGAAAAGTTGTTGATTCAAGTTCTCTAAAAGATGGAGATTTAGCAAATTACAATGTTCCAACAACTATAGGGGATTCAGACACAAATATTGTCTATAACCTTGTTAAGCGAAAAGGAAATGTTTCAGTTGAAGTTATAAATGTAACAGACACTAAAAATCCTAAGGTAGTTCAAGAACCAAAAATTGTTGATACAGATTACGTTGGTAACGAAATTAAAGACTACGGATATAATATTCCAAATGGTTATCATCTAGTAAAAGTAACTGTTCAAAATAATGAAGATACAACTGCTGAAACAACAACCGTCTCAGACTTAGCTAATGATAAAATAACTCTTGGAACAACTAAGGTAGTTTATGAAATAGCACAAAATAAAGGAAGTCTTACGGTTGAGGTTAAAACTAATGATAATGTTATAACACCAGAGCATACTGTAGATGCAGGATATCAAGGTGAGCATATCGCAAACTACGGTAGTGGAATTATTCCGAAAGGATACCATATAACAGAGGTAACACTTCAAACAGTAATAGCTGGTAAACCAAAAGTTGAAACATTATTAAGCAATACATCAGGCGAAGCACTTACAAACGAGCAAGAAACACAGCTTAATAATATGCTTAAAAATGACACGCTTATAAATGGAGCAGAGCATTTAGTTTATACAATAGCTAAAAATGAAGCAGCTTTAACAGTAGGTGTATACAATAAAACTGCAGGTAAATGGGAA
>JBOFRC010000240.1:0-1146 GCA_051650825.1 Sarcina sp.
GAACGCTTAACTTTATTTAGATCACACAGCTATCTGATACTGAAACTATGAACGTGGGAGAGGACAGACCACGTGGTGACATCGTCTGGAGAGCAGGAACGAGATCAGGACATTTCATGAAAATCTGGTGATGGACTCAACATCAGCACCACGAGGCTCTGGTGTTTTATTTGATGACTGTTGTATTTTCTTCTCGTCTACGTTTCTGTTCCGTTCTGTTCTAAGCAAGTAAGTAAAACTTTATTTATAAAACCAGGGTTACAAAGTGTTTCACAGTCGCAAATGAAAGAAATAGTACCACGGGAAAAACAACAATAAAAAGCATTCAAATAAAGATTTACATCCGAGACGGGTTCGGTGGCAGGAAGCATCAGTAACTGAATTACTGATTTTAAATGTTTCTCAAAGTTCAAATGACCCTGAGGTTTCTGGAAGCCTGCAGGGAACAAAAGTGCTGTTGTCAAAGATCTGAATCACGGCAAGACGTTGTGATATAACTGCAGAAAACTACAAGACTGTTGTTGTTGTTGTTGTTGTGCAGAGTGATCAGTTTCGAGGAGGGGAAAGCTCTGGCGGAGTCTTGGAATGCTGCCTTCCTCGAGTCTTCAGCCAAAGAAAACCAGGTGAGGGCAAACACATAAAACTGGAGAACAAAATAAAGTCTGGACTGTCTGATGCTGATAAACGTTTGCTAAAATCATTTTACCAGAAGACTGAACATTTGTAAACGGTTTTAAGCTGATTCTGATATGTTTTTATAATATATATCGTCACATGTGAGCATTTTAAGGCAATAAATAAATGCAATAAAAGTTTGGAATTCAACATCGACGTTAGCTTCTCCAGCAGGCTAACATCGACGTTAGCTTCTCCAGCAGGCTAACATCGACGTTAGTTTCCCCAGCAGGCTAGCATCACCTGCACATTTTGAAACGTCAGCCAGGTTATATTTGATTTAGTTAGCATTTCTTTCACAGCTAACAGACAACAAGAAAGAATATTTAGCTAATTTTGCTACCTAACAAACAACATTACATTAACTCTACTTAAAATTTTGAGGAAAGAAAGATCACAGTTTTCCAATCTGTTCAAATAAAACATTTTACCGCTAACAGAAGTGACACAGCTCACGTATGGGGACTCTTC
>JBOFRC010000241.1:0-1262 GCA_051650825.1 Sarcina sp.
GATCATTTGAACAGTTACTGAAATTAAACCATGTGAGAAGTTCAGGTAAGAAATGTCTCTTTGGTGTAACTGATAACTCAGAGACATCTGAAACACGACGAGGAGACAACTACACACTGATTTTTTTAGGTCACAAGACAAAACGTTTGGAAACCACTGGTTTAATATTTAACAATTTTATAAGTTGATCATGTTTTTTATGTAAAATTCAATCAGCCAATCAATAAGTCAGTCCATCCTTCGAACAGGCAGGAGTGAACCTGACACCCTTCCTTCATCAAAGTCTGCTTCAGCTGATATTGTGGACTTTATAATTCAGAGTTTACCTTCGTTCTCCGTCTTCAGCTGGCTGACTGTGGCCTCACCGACTCTCAGCCGGACCTGCAGCACTGACAGGAAACAAATCTGATGTATTTCATTCATATTATAAACAAATACAGTACTGACAATATTAAAATAAAAACATGTTACCTTCAGTCTCCCTCTCAGCTGCCGTCAGCCTGTCTGAAACAGAAACATCACATTTTAAACACTTGAAGAAACAAAGAGCAGATATATTGACAGGATGTTAATGAATATTCATGATCTAACTGAAGTTACCTGTGTTTTGTGTCCTCAGCTCGTCCACCTGCTCCTCAGTGATGTTCAGTCTCAGAGTGACAGCTGACAGCTCGGCTTCATAGACTGAAACCAGATTTTAACTTTTTATTTTAATTTAATTTAACTCTAATAACCTGTAGAAAATCACAAGTTCCTCTGAGATCCACACAGAAAAGGAACCTCCGTCTTGGAAATCCTCATCAGAGTTCATAACATCAACATTATTTAAGGGGTTCCTCAGGGAACCTCCTGGGCTCCTCTGTAGTTTTTATTAAAGCTAAAATTAAAGACATTTCTAATCACTTGAAAACAATCTGCACTGCCTGCAGCTCTCGTTTCCCCTACAGTGTTCATCTCATTTTATTTAATGAAGGAAATTAATTTTGTAAAATGTATTGCAGCTCTTTCTTTACTTGCTAGTTTTTTATTAACTGGATTATCAGGCCACTTTTTGTAGACTTTTGGGTGATAAAAGAGAACGTCTGTCAGCAGCTCCTGTCTGCAGTGGACCCGTGGACGGACAGACAGCTGTCTCTGGATCACTGAGAGACTGAAGGAAACTTAGAAACAGCAGGATTCTCAGGCAGGTTCTGCAGCCGCTTTCTTCTCTGGTGTCTAAGTGGATTTCTGGAGGTTTATTCTGGACGGACGTCAGAGATAAT
>JBOFRC010000242.1:0-1378 GCA_051650825.1 Sarcina sp.
CAACAGATTTTCTTTTTCCTTCAGACATCACACATGTACTACAACAGAATTCCTGAATTATGAACGGAGAAATGATTATTGTCTCTTGCCAACTGCTAGAACTTTGTCAAAGAGCTGAAGGTGAATGGAGAGTCCTGGATTGGTCTAAAGAAAACACATACACAAACAGGATGGGAATGGGAATGGGTGGATGGATCACCGCTGACAGAAACGTGAGACATTTTAAAGGTTTTTTGTTTCATCACAATTCCATTTGTCACTAAAATAAGTTTTAAAATGTAGAATAAAAGCAAATGAAAAAATAAACAATTTCATCAATACAGATTATATCAATTTACAAAGCTGAATTATGGGTTAAAAGAGTTATTAATATTTGTATTAATTGCAGATAATATGAATATCTGAAGTGAAATCCAAAAGTTTACTTCAAATTGAAAATAATCAGGAGTGACATCATTTTATTTGTCCTACAGGTTCTGGGCAGCAGGATCGCCACACCAGCACTGGGACCAGTACCAGTACGCTGCAGCATACTGGGATCAACAAGGACGATGGACACAAAGCAATTATTATTCTGATCTTAAGAAGAACTGGATCTGTGAGAAACAGATGTCCTGCATTCTCTGATGACAGAGGGGTGTGTAGCGTTGGATCAGCTTCATCAAATCTGACCAAATCACATTTTACATTTGTTCAGCTGTTTATTCTGTGTTGCATGCTAAATAACCTGGATTACATAGATATTGTTCCTCTGCCCTACATAGTGAACAATCTGGTGGGAAGTCGTCCACTCTGCAGCTTTACAAAAATATTACAATAAAAGTTAAAAAAAACATGGAATCGCAGGTTGTCTTTACTTTGGTTCAGTTGATTAATGCGTTTGTATCCAGTTCGATCTGTCTGTGTTTATTATGTGAAAATATGAAAGTCTGTGTTCAAACAGCCGGAGACGTCACATACATACCAACAGGGGGAGAGATGGCTGATTCCTGTGTCAGTGTTACTTGAGCCATTATCATAAGGGACAAAGCTCGTAGAGGAGACTTCCACAGAGCACTTACTGATGGAGTTACACTTGGGAGGAGTAAAGATTATGAATGCGTTTCGGAGAGACGGATGCATCTGACGGTGAATCAGACTGCAGTCCATCTTGAATGCTGCTTTGCATTTACACTTGGGTTGTTTTGCTATTCAAAAGCCATCCAATCCGCTCAAGATGCATGCACTGGCCAAGTATAAATGGGGTACAAGTGTTTTAGTTGCATAATGTTAACCAGACCTTAACTACAATGCAATTGCCATGCACGGATACTGCAGATATCAATATTGTAAAGAAATGTCAGCGTCCAAACTTCAGAATTGTTGTCACTGAATGTAA
>JBOFRC010000243.1:0-1583 GCA_051650825.1 Sarcina sp.
ATTTGTCCTCTATCTGGCTTATTTCTTAAATATTCTATTATTTTTAATAATTTATCAAGATTATTCCAACTATCTTTTTTAAACATTCCAACTTTAAAATTAGAAGTTCTTATAATATTTTCTACTTTTACAATTTCACATTCATATAAATTAGTTTTATAAATTAATTTATTAGATTCAAAAATTTTTTTAAAATTAAAAAAAACTTTTATAATTGAATTAAAAATATTATTTTTCATTTTCATAACCTACTTTCAGCTATTTAATTATCTACATGTTATATTTTCATATCTAATATTTATAAACTTTAGATTACAATAGTTCCTGTGTAAATTTGTATATATAATTATATAATTTTTTTATGTAGTTAGAATCAATAATTTATTAAATTTCCTTAAAAAAAAGAGGAATCTAAAACGATTCCTCTTAAAAATGTTCTGTCTCTCCTACAGTACACCCTATTTACTATTAAGTTGTTTGCTAGTAGATGTACTACTTTGAGGAACTGAAGTTGTTTGCGGACTTACTTGACTAGTCCCATTTGTAGGTTGTCCACTTTGTGTTTCTTGTCCTCCGCTTTGCTGTGAATTATCTCCTGTTGAAGGATTTACCGTACCAGCTTGTTGATTTGAAGACGTATCGCTTGGAGTTGAACTAGTTCCCTGATTTGGAGCGGTTGTTGTAGTTCCTGTACTTCCTTGATTATTCCCTTGGCTTGGCTGTTTTCCTGAATTATCGGTATTTATACTCCCTGTATTAGTATCTGGTTGTGTAACATTTCCAGAATTAGGAGTATTACTAGTATTTCCATTACTATTAGAATTTGTACTATTACCTCCAGTATTTCCTGATGGTGTTGAATTGCTAGAATTAGAATTACTTGTATTTCCAGGAACTTGTGTATTATTACTTTCAACAACTGGTTGTTGATTACTTGCTGAATTATTTTGTGTGCCCTGCGGCTTACTACTTTGTGTAGTTTGATCGCCAGAATTTCCAGTTTGCACCTGTGGAGTTGGGCTTACTTGTTGAGTTGGTAAATCAGTACTTTCGCCAGAATATGCTGTCGTATCAGATGTTCCACCTTGTACTGCTTGTCCAGTGAATTGCGCGTTTTTAACAGCTGGATTAACATATACCCCTGGTGTATACGTTGTTGGTGATGACGAGCTTACTTCTTTTAAAAGTTTACTACTCGTTAGTAAAGTTATCGTACTAATAATTGCGATAAATACAATAAAGCCACCGGCTATAAAAATTCGTTTATTCTTTTCAAATTTTTCTTTAAATTTACTCATACATTCTCCTTTTATTATTTTATGTAAAATAAACAGTGTTTCAAAGTACATTTAACGTAATTGAAACATAAATCATACTTTTATTATACAAATTATTATCTTTTTGTAAATGGATTTTAATAGGTAATTGAATAAAAGAAGGTAATATTCAAAAGTTTTTGAACTAAATTTAAAGAGATTTCTCAAATTTTCAAATTTAAAATTTAAGTATTAAAATAATTTCTATTAAATAAATGGTGTATTACTACGAATTTTAAAGTTATCGATAGTATATAGGATTTATTT
>JBOFRC010000244.1:0-2817 GCA_051650825.1 Sarcina sp.
AACTAAATGTGTATATGTTTTCATTTTATTTTCACTCATCTTCTTCTCTTATTACCCCACCATCACAAATTGTAACTATTCTATCCGCTATACTTGCGATTTCTAAATCATGCGTAATTAGTATAAGTGTTTGATTATATTTTTTTGTTGAATATTTTAAAAGTTCAATAACATCTTTAGCTGCTTTTGAGTCTAAATTTCCTGTTGGTTCATCAGCAAGAATTATTTCAGGCTTATTAGCAAGAGCTCTTGCTATAGCAACTCGTTGTTGCTGTCCTCCTGATAACTCATGTGGTAAAGCTTCTTTTTTTTCATTTAGCTTTAATAATTTTAATAATTCATTTATATAGTCATCATCTATTTGTTTTTTATCTAACAAAATAGGCATCTCTATATTATCTATAACATTTAACACAGGAATTAAATTAAAAAATTGAAATACAAATCCAATTTTTCTTCTTCGTAAAACAGCTAATTCATGCTCTTTCATTTCATTTATTTTAATTCCATCTATAATAACTTCCCCACTAGTAAGCTTATCAACTCCACCTATAATATGTAAAAGAGTTGATTTCCCAGATCCTGAAGTCCCAACTATAGCTACAAATTCACCTTTCTTAAACTCTAAATTAATATCTTTAAGAGCATTAACAGAACTTGCTCCATGTCCATATATTTTAGATACACCATTTAACTTTATAAACTCCATAATTCACCTCTTTTCTCTAAAACTATTTTATAATTAATCTAGTAATACCGACTACTATGATACAGGATATTTATTACAATTTTATAACTACAATTCAATTCTCAAAATTTGTATCTATAATAAATTACTATATCTTTCTATACAATTCTTTGAATATTAGTCTAAACTTTATTACTTTACTTCCTATAAATAAATTTATAAAAAATAAAAAAGCACAATACATAAATAAAAAAATTTATTTCTATATTGTGCTTATAATTTAATATTTCTTGTCAACTTCCTCTAAAGTTGGTATTGATGGTTGTGCTCCTTCTCTTTGAACTGCTATACTTGCTACTTTGTGCGCAAATTTTACTGCCGCTTTTAAATTTTCAAATGATAAATTTTTAATATTAATTTTTGAACTTAAAGCTCCAATAAAACTATCACCTGCTGCTGTAGTATCAATTGCTTTTACTTTATAACCTTCAATTAATTCAGCTTTTTCTTTTGATATAAGAGCTGCACCTTTAGCCCCCAATGTTATAATAACAATTTTAATTCCTTTGTTTATTAACATCTGTCCTGCTTCTTTTGCACTCGACAAATCAGTTACCTTCCTATTTGTTAAAACTTCTATCTCTGTTTCATTTGGAATCAATATATCTGTAAACTTTAATAATTCATCTGAAATATTTTTAGCTGGTGCTGGATTTAAAATAGTAATTTTATTTTCCATTTTTTTAATCAACATAAAAGCATATTCTATAATCTCTACTTGTGTTTCAAATTGCGCTATTAATATATCTGATTTCTCTAAAAGTTTTAAACCCTCATCAATTTGCTCTCTTTGAATCTCCATATTAGCCCCAGGTATAACTACTATAGAGTTATCACTCTTATTATTTACCATTATCATTGCAATTCCTGTGGTATTATCTAAACTCTCATAAACCATTTTAGTATCAATATTATCATTTTCTAATAATTTTTTTAAAACACTTCCATTATCATCTGTTCCTATTTTTCCTATCATAGAAACATTTGCTCCACTTCTTACCGCTGCTATAGCTTGGTTTGCACCTTTGCCACCAGCTATTTTTTTAAACCCTTTTGCTAAAATTGTTTCTCCTATTTTAGGCATATCATTAACATTTATCATTAAATCCATATTTATACTTCCAAGCACACATATTTTATTCATTTAATCACCTTTATTTTTAAAATTAAAAATTTAATTCTTTATTTTTTATTTTAGCTGCTAAAATTTCTATCTTTTCCTGTATACTTTTTGCCGTTTCAATAAATTCATCCTCACTTTTTCCAGTTGGATCATCTAACCCAAAATCTTCTACATATTTTGCAAACAAAATTGGGCATGCCACATTACAGCCCATTTTAACTACTATATCAGGTTTTGGAATATCACTTAAAAGTTTTGATTTTTGAGATATATTCATATCTATCCCATATAATTTTTTTATTACACTTACAGCGTCTTGATTTATTTGTGGCTTAAGTTCTGTCCCTGCTGAATAAACTTCAAATATATCTGAAAAATATTTTTTACTTATCGCTTCCGCCATCTGAGATCTACAAGAATTATGTACACAAATAAATGCTATTTTTATTTTATTCATTTTAAAAATCCTCCCTTAATTCAACCTTAAATTTAGTGAAATTCTAATTCTATTTAAACATCGATTAATAATTATCTAAAACTAATATTTGTTTATTTTTATTTATAAAAATATTAGGTAAAATAATTCTATCTTTAGTATATAATATTTTCACTACAATTTCTCACTATAATTATGCTATTATTATTTAGATATTAATTTTCAAATAAAACTTCATGGAGGTGACCTCATGGGATATTTTATTGCTCTTTTAACAAGTTTATCACTTTGTATTCTTTTACTTGTAAAAATACTTAGGTTAAATTCAAATATAAAAAAAAGATTTATAAAATTCAATCGAGATATTTTAGCTGGATATATTGGCATTTTTAAAAATAGACTAATTTTAAAAACTATTGTTTATATTCTTCTTGTATTTTCAGGAACAACTCTTATTTATACCTCACTTACTACTGCTATTTATACATATTTATCAAAAACATCTCATAA
>JBOFRC010000245.1:0-4324 GCA_051650825.1 Sarcina sp.
TAGCAGACTTCTTTACTATATTAGATAGTTTAATAGAAGAACAAGATGGAAAAGTAAGTGATTTAGAATTATATAAAAAAGGTATGATGCAGAAAATATTCTCACAAGAAATAAGATTTAAAGATGAGAATGGGTGTGATTATCCTGAGTGGGAAGAAAAGTTATTATCAGATATAGCTAATGTTTTGAGTGGAAAAAGGGTACCTAAAGGTGAAAGTTTATCAGGTGATAAAAATGGTATAAAATATATAACTGTTTCTGATATGGGGGATAAGTATGTATCTGATGAAAAAATAAGATATATTACATCTGTAATTGAAGAAAAAATTAAAAAATATAAAGTATATACTAATGATATTATAATTTCAGTTGCAGGAACTTTAGGAAAAATAAATATAATAGATAAAGTTTTCAATGGAGCGAATTTAACTGAAAATTGTGATAAGATAACAGATTTTAAAGGATGTAATTATAAGTACATTTATTATTATCTGAATACAGATATGATTCAAAATCAAATTAATTCAGCTAACACTACTAGTAGTCAACCTAAATTAGCATTAGAGAGAATAAGAAAGTTTGATATATTACTTCCTTACTTAGAAGAACAAAATGAAATAGCAAATTTCTTATCTAATATAGATATTTTAATAGAAGAAGAGAAAAAGAATCTTGATGATTTAAGAGAAATGAAAAAAGGATTATTACAACAGATGTTTGTATGATTTTCTATTTTAGAAAGGTCTGTGTTTTAATAATACAGGCTTTTTCATAATTAGAATTGGGGGAGTTATAGATGGAAAAGGAGTATTTATATCATTTCACAACAGTAGAGAGTTTAATAAAAATACTACTTACAGATAAATTTAGGTTAAGCTCTGTAGATTACATGAATGATGTTAATGAGTCATTACCTTTATACGAAGTTTTTGATAGAAGTGAAGAAGAAATACAAAAAGAAAAAGATGATAGAGCTAGAACATTTTTAGGATGCTTTAATATATTGAAACCTAATGAAAATATTAGAGATAAATCTTCATTATGGGGACATTACGCTAACGGAGCAACTGGTGTTTGTATTAAGGTTGATAAAATGAAATTTGATGATTTAATTACGAATATACAATATGACATGCAGTATGATGCGACTAATACTAATGTTCATACAGATCAATTCAGAATTAATTATAAAAAAGAATCAGAAATATATAATCATAAAAAAATATGTTCAAATGGAACAAGCTTACCTGACTACATAGAATTAAATTATTTGTACAGTAAGAAGTCAGAAGAATGGAAAATTGAAAATGAATATAGATATTTAATATATAATGCAGATTGGCAGCATATGTCATATTATTTTATTGAAAAATTTTCAAATACTATTGATGCTATCTATATAGGACAAAAAAATAACGAAGATGATTTGTTAAGATCAATAAAATCTAGATTAGCAAAGAATGTGAAATTTTATAAAATGAATAAACAAAGAGAGGAAATAGAGTTATTATGAGTTTAAGTTTTAAATAGTCATAAATAAAGTAGATTCAAACTTAACAGTATCGACACATACTGTTTTTGGGGGATTAAGAATTGCGGGGATGTTTAGATAAGCTTTAGCGTTGAATAAAAAACCTCCTTTTGTTAAAGTTAAGTTAGGTTCGCAGCCAAACTTAAAATACAAAAGGAGGTTTTCATTTTGAATACTAATAGTTTAGTACATACAAAATGGAATTGTAAATATCACATCGTTTTTGCACCGAAATATAGAAAGGAAGTGATATATGGTGAGAAAAAAATAGAGATAAGGAAGGTGAAAAATAATGATTTGTAGAGAGTGTAGAGGTAATGAATTTAAAAAAGATTTAGTAAATTATATGATAGATGTTGATAATAAGTTTTATATTATTAAAAACGTGCCAGCTTCTGTTTGTAATCAATGTGGTGAAACTTATTATGATTTCAATACAACATTGAAATTAGAAGAAATAATTGAAAATTTAAAAAATAATAAATCTGAAGTTACTGTTGCAATTTATGATGATATAGCTAGTACTCTTATTTAACCAAGAGGTTAAATATTTTAATAGTTAAAGAACTATAGTAAGACGATAGTTAAGTGTTTCCATTGCATATCCTTACACTAGCAATTATATTAAAATATTGATTATCTTCTAATATGATACAAGAGTAATATTGTAGTTTTCCTTCATAATATGTATCATAAACGAAAATATTATATATCTTTTTATTATACTAAAGTTTTATTTAATAACCAGAATCAATTATTTTCCAAGTATTTGTACCTTTGTTTTTAATTAATATCCATAAATAATCTTTGTAGGTTGAGTTTGGCTCAAGTGAAGTAGGCTCGTCATGAGGATCAACATCAAAATTTGCTAGTAAAATTATCATATCCTCAATTTTAATATTTTTAGTATCATCACCTTTAGATTTCAAGTAATCATCAACTAAAAGCTTAGATTTTTCTTCATCATACCATACTTTTGTTAATTTAGAGTAAGGAAAATCAAAATTATCTATAACACAATTAATTGCGTTTTGAATTTCTTTTTGAGAAAACAACTGAGAAGTACTATTGGAGGTTTCTATATTAGATGAATCTGTTTCAATGCTAGGGGAAGGTTCCTTAGTAATTTTAGTACTGGTATTTGAAGTACATGAAATTATTAATATCATAGGCAATGCTAAACAGAAATAAATAATGAATTTTTTCATAAATAAATTTTCATCCTTTCTTTATATAATAATTAAATTAATTATATCAATTATATTATATATTATAAATTTATCCATATATAGAAAAATATAGTAATAAGTTGATTAAAAATAAAATTATTATTTATGACTGAAAAAATAGAAATTGATAATAAAATTAATGAAGTAGATTTAAAACTTAGTATCAATTTAAAAATATAGTTACAATTATATTTTTAAAAGGAAATTTTAAATTGTTGTGCCGAGCTTTATATAGAAGATAGTAATAAATTGAAAAGAGATTTAAAGTGAGTTACATGATAGTAATAAATTTTAGCTTCTGAGACTATTTTTCAAAGTTGTTTAAATTTAAAATGAATGTTAGTAAATTTTAGCAGAAAATTAACCATAAAAATATAAAATGAATGTTAGTAAATTTTAGCAGAAAATTAACCATAAAAATATAAAGTGATGTTATAGTATAATTAGTGTTAGTTAGTATATCAATTTATTAGTCAAAGAAAGGGGGATAAACCTATTTCTTTGACTTTTTTTATTTAAAAGAAATTTGATATTCATTTGTAGGAGTTAAAACTACTAGAAAGAGTGTTTACTTTATAGGAGTAGTGTGTGGAATTTAAAATGTGATGTGTGTAAATTATTAGATTTAGTATATGTTAAAGGAATGATGGTAAATGGAAGATAATCAATATTTCAAAGTGATACCTAAGGTATTTCTTAAACTTATTAGTATATTACTTTTAGTTTTTGCAATAATTATAGTTTACGCTTTCATAGAACTTAATATAAATGTACCTAGTAAAATTGATGGAAGTAAATTACAGAGAATAGGGATAAATAGTTACATGTTAGATATGCCTAATTATGATTTAGTTATTCATTATGGAAGTAGAGAGCCATCAAGAGTTGAGGGAACAAATAATAATGAATATTTATCTTATTATTTAAATGAGGTTACTAATCATACAGGAAGTATAGTCATTAAAGGAAAGGAGAATAAGTCTATAAATATCGTTAATTTATTACCTATTTTAGAGAGTCTTAATTTCACTATGCCAAATGGAATGGTGTTTATGTATATAAATGAACTATTTAGTTTAACTAATAATTATGATAAGATTCATGGTATTCTATCAACAATCACAGCTAGAGCTAGTGGTGGTGGTCATTTCAAATTTGCGAAGCTTCTAACAATGCAAGAATATGAAAATATTTTAAAAACAGATTTAGGGTATGATGAATATATAAGTTTAGCTAAGTTAGTGAGAGCAAGAAAGGTTCCTTTATCTTTAACACAAGAATCATAAAAAAAGTATAAGTCGTGTATTTAAAGATTTTACTTTTGCAATATTGAAAGTAATAAGTGGTTAGTATAGTATATAGATACAGATTAAGTGAGCTTAGAATACCTAAAATAAGGAGTTGTATATTTATGGATTTTGATTTTAATAATTTAAAAAGTGAGAATTATTATGAGTTTATTGACTATTTAAAAGCTATTGGCGAGGGAAAATATAGAGAATTTATGAAGGGTTTAACTCCTGATATGGGACTTATTTATGGCGTGAGAATTCCAATTTTAAGA
>JBOFRC010000246.1:0-21816 GCA_051650825.1 Sarcina sp.
TAGCCGCTGTAATTCTCTTTGAATAATCTGTAAAAGCTATAACAAAATAAATAGCTATAAAAATTATTATCAATCTTTCGTTAAATGTAGTAAACATAAGACCTAAAATAGTGAAAATAACACCACCAATAATAGTTCCTCGTAATCTTTGAAAAGCTTTTTGCTTAGTTACATCGTAATAAGGCTGAGAAATAGAAACTATAGTGAAGATAATCCATTTACCCATTTCTATATGGAATAATGTAATGAAAAAATAGCTTAAAGATATAAGTAATGCGGTTCTAAATGCAAATGTAAATCTTGAAGAACCACGCCTAAAATCTTTAAATAAATTTTTCTCAAGGTCTATATAATCACGAAGTTTACTTCTATTAGAAACTTTAACAACACCTTTTCTAATATCATAGAAGTTTATTAGTAAAGCAAAAATAATATTTAAACTTTCTTTAATCTCATAAATTTCTGTTGGGAGATCATGTTTATATTTATTATTAAAGTAACTAAAATCTTCTATTAAAAGATATCTTTTGTAAGAGCCTTTATTAAAATTTCTAAGATTTGTAATTAGAGGGATTATATCATCTAAAATATCTCTCCCATCACTAGTTAAATCAGAAATTCTGAATTTTAATGTCCTTATTGATGAAACTAAATTAAGTTGTATATTTTCATCTTTAGTAAAATAAAAAGTATTTTTTTTATTATTCAAAATATCAGAATTCCATTTAAGATTATGTTTTTCTAGGGCTTTGATTGATTCATCAAAACTAGCTGAATCATACTTTTTATCTGAGGCAAGTTTTGATAATAAAAAGAATGATTTATTGATGTTATTACAAGCAAGACTTTCAGAGCCTTTTAATTTATAATATACAATTTGATAAATAACAGCTACAACAGCAATGAAAATAAGTCCAAATACTCTTAAAGTAAAATATTTGCCTGTCGCAGGACTATTTAAGAAAAAGGCATATCCAAGTAAAAATGGTATGTAGATAGTTTCTTTAAGTGAATATACTAGCATATAAAGTAGCAAGAAAATAGCTACAAAATTTATGATTAATCCAGTATAAACATTTAAGTTAACTATAAATGGAAGTATTCCAATGAATAGAGTATAAACTGTTATGTTTATAATCGAAGTTAAAGGCTTGCTAGAAAAATCTTTATTAACAATTGCCTTTAATAAGAATATTCCAAAACCACCGACCATCATGTTTGGTGTGCCAAGACCATATATAGCAACAACTATAAATAGACACCCCATTAAAAATATACTTAAAGTTTGCCACGATATGTAGTTTTTTATATGTACATGCTTTTGAAGTTCAAACATAAAATGGTTCACCTCACTTTGTCATTAGTAGTTTATTTAATAGCTAGACGTTCTAGCTATTATTAAAAATGCAAGCTTTATATAATTGTGACTAAAAATTTAAATGTAGTCAAATACTTAACTGAATTAAGTTTATGTTTATGTATTAAAAGTATTCATTTTAAATTTATAGAGTTACTATAAAAATATAGTCTGTGTTTTAGTATATCTCAAATTATTAGTAAAATCTAGAGACAGAAAGATTAAAAATATTTTGTAAATAATAAGTGTAATATGTTAGAATAAGAGATTAACTTTTTAAGTTTTATTTTACTGAATTATAGTATTTGAGTAAAAATATGATACAATATTTTCAAGAGGTAATTAACTTAGTGATTTAAGACTTTTAAATGCTTAATACGAAAATATTAAGTAAATGGACAATTTTAAGAGGGTGATTTTTAATGATTTATGTCGTGAGTGACATGCATAATGATTTTGAAACATTTAAAGCTCTATTGAATAGAGTAAATTTTTCGAGTGAAGATACATTGATTATAAATGGTGATGCAATAGATAGGAAAGATGATGCTACTAAAATGATAAAATTTATTTTAGAACATGAATCGCAAATAAAATTTATAATAGGTAATCATGAACAGATGTTTATTGATGCATATGAAACAGGTGAGCTGTTAAAACCATTAAAGAAAAAGCTTAAGAGGAATTTTTTCGGGCGAAGAGTTGAACTTTTTGAGCATGAAAATGAAGTGGTTGATCACTGGCTTAATTCTGGGGGAATGAATACATTTGATTCTATGATAGGTCATATGATGCATACAAATGAAAATATATTAAATGATTTTTATAATTATTTAAAACGACAAAGATATTATCTTGTATTAGGTGATAATTTATTTGTACATGCAGGGCCAAATCTAAAGAGTGATAATCATGATAGACTTAGTCTTATAGAATGGGTTGAGAATCAGCATGTTGAAGATCTTTTATGGGATAGAGAATTTTATGAAGAAGGTATGATAGGTAAGAAGATAAAAGATTTACCTATGAATATATTTATAGGACATACCTCAGTTGTAAAGAGTAGAAACCATAGAAAATTTGGTGTTCAAAGAGCTTATAGAAAAGACTATCCAAGTGGGTTTAGTGCTATAAACACTGATTTTTCAACGGATAAAGATGATAAGTCTATGGCATTGTATTGCTTAGATGATGGTAGATTATACAGAAAGTTATATGAAGATATTACTGTATTTGATATGAATGGAGAAACTCAATAAATAGAAAAGCCTAGAATTTTTATTCTAGGTTTTTTTGTATTAAAAAGCTAGTGTAAGTTATAAAACTAGTGATGAAAAAAAGAATAAATGTCTTTTAATTTAAAAAAATAATAGGAGTTAAAATAACTAATTAAATGTAATAAAAAGGAAATAAAATATTCAATATAATTTTATATAATGAAAGTTACAATAAATAATTGCTTTAAGGGGGAAAAATGAGCAAAAAAACAAAAATATTTTCAATTATTATTTTTACTTTAATTATAGTTACAGGGGTCTTAGGATATAAACTAACAAATGTTAACTCAAAAATAGATATCTATAAACAGGATGCGGTATATAGAATTAAAGATACTGTAATATTCTTATTAAATAATACGGATATAGATAAGAATAGCGAAGAAATTCTTATGAGTAAATTAGAAAGAGACTTAAGTTATTTAAGACCAGAAGTTAATATAAAAAAGAATACTAAAGAGGAAGTTGATGAGGTTACAAGGCTTTGGTGGAGAGCAATAAATACTGATTATAAAAATGTAAAAGAAGAGAAAAAGAAAATATTTTTAGATACATATGAAGAAGTTTTTGTACATATTTCACATTTTTATGATGAAAAAGTTAATGTTGTTAATAGGAATGGACTGAGTTGTAATTTAAAAGAGTTTTTAACTGATGTAGGAAATCTCGGAGACTGGTAGAATTAAGATAAAAAATGAAAGAGCAACAAATAACCAACGAATTTCAACAATTAGATTTTTTCTGTAGAATTGTAAATAGAGTATGTTATTATACCTACAGTAATTTTTGAAATAAAATTTTTATTACAAAGGACTATAGCACAATTAGGAATTTAATTTTACCTAGATATGCTATAGTCTTTATTAGTATAAAGATATTAATAAAAAGGGTATGATTTGAGCTAAAGTCGTTATAACAATACTATATATAAATGGTTTGTTTTTTATATTGTTATTATATAATAAGACATATATGATTGAAGTTGCAATTATGATAGCTATATGGAAAATAAATTTAATACCTAGATAATATTTGAGCGTGGGACTAACAATCAAAGTGTTAATAATAAATATAACAAGTACACTTAATAAATTACGGTGAATTTTTTTTAGTTTAATAAATATTTTATTTATGACTACGCAGCCAAATAGGAGCGGGATGATATTACAGAGAAAAAGTACAAAAATAGCTATAGTTCCCAATAAAATAGCTAATGGAAGAGAAACTCTATTAAAGTTTCCAAGTATAAGAAAATTTTTAACTAAAAAGAAATTTAAAAAACTTAAAAGTAATAATCCTGATAATAATAGTAAATTAAGTTTTAATGTATATTTATAGTTCATTTATAATCACCTCTATAGATAGAGTGTATCATTAAAAAAAAGGAATTAATTACAAAAAAATTATAAGAAAAGTAGTAAAATGAGTGAATACGTTAGTAGAATTTCCTAAGAAAATATATTCTTCTGATATCATATCTATTAGAAGAACAAATTCAATATCAAATAGTGGTGTAATACACACAGTATTGTAGGATATAGTTAGTTTGATATGAAAAAGAAAGGAGCTAAAATAAATGGTTAAGAAAAAATTTATTTGCCCAATTTGTGGACAGGAAATGAAAGAATTTAAATTTGCATATGATAATAATCAATATGGAAAGAAATATTATAAGTGTGATGAGTGTGGGCATAAAATGAATATTATGGAATGATATCGTAATGAGATTATTAATTTATCTAAAAGTTATCTAAAATATTCTTAGTATAGTAGTATTAATAAACAAATTAAAAAAAACAATAAAAAAAATAAATTAATAAAAAAAACTAAAAAAAGTTTATCGATAAATATTCCATCTTTTTACATATTATGATATTGTATATACAAAAGGGTATAGAACAATATGCGAAGTGTTTGGAGGAAAAGAACATGAAATCTAGCTTAGAAAGATTTTGCTGTAGATGTAATACTAAAATGACACTTGACTGCAAGGTAGATGGACTTTTTATGGGAAAAGTAAGGAAATTTGATGATAATGATTTAATAAATACAGCGGCTGCATATTTAAACGTTGCGGTATGCTCAGGATGTGGAAAAGTTGAAATGTATGTTGATGAGTTTGAAAGTTTTGGAAAAGTAAGTAGCTAATCAACAAAATAGATATGAAAATTTTTACTGATAATATTAGATGAACAGATGTCTTTTTAAAAGTTATATTTACTATTTTAATAGATATTCTTATGTTTTCTTGCAAAATAAATTTGTAGAGCTTATCAGTAAAAAGTTTATTTATAAGAAAAATGTATTAAAATGTGTATAATTATAAGATACCATAATGTGGCATGTTGAATGTTATGTTATAATTCCTAAGATGATAAGCTTAAAGTAAATACAAAAAAGATATTTTAGGATGGTTAGCAATATGTTTTTTAACAAATATTCAAGATTTCATAAGGGGTATTTTATTTTATTTGTTGCTTTAAATACAATAATATTTATAGCATCTATATTTGAAAAAAATGTAGCATTTAGCGTTTTTGATGTATTAGCTTACATATCTACAGTTACAGGAGTTCTTTCAGCTATTTATACAGCAAGAGGAGAACTTGGAGCTTTTACTTGGGGGATAGTTAATACTTTTACATATATATTTGTTGCTTGGCATAGTCAGATATATGGTCAAGCTATTTTGTATATTTTCTTTGAAACTCCAATGCAAGTTGTGAGTTATTATATTTGGAAGAGAAATATATCTAAATCTAAAGGTCAAAATGTGGAACCAAGAAGTTTGGACTTGAAAAAATGGATTATTATAATAATTGTATTTTTAATTGTATGGATAGGTTATGCTATGTTTATTAATCATCTTCCACAGATATTAAATGACTTAGTAGGCGATAAAATAAAGAGAGATCCACTTTATATAATAGATTCTTTATCGGTTACAATGACAATAACAGCAGTTATATTAACTTGTCTTCGATATATAGAACAATGGTATTTCTGGATAGCAACAACAACTATAGGAGTGATATTATTTATAGTTTCACTTTTTGATTGTAGTTTTTCTCTGAATTCTTTATCAGCATTAGTAATGTGGTCAGAGCTTTTATCTAATTCAATATATGGATATATTGTATGGAAAAAAATGAACGCGCATAGTGCTAATGTAATTGCATGATTTTAGATAATAGATTAAATCTTATATTTTAAATTTAGAAGAAAATAAATATAAAATATTTAAAAATATGAAAGACAAATAATTTTATAGAAAAAAATGAGGCTATCTCTAGCTAAAGCTTTTTAGCAATGGAGATAGTCTCATTATTATTTTAACGTTTATGTTTTTTATCTAGATACATGTATATAGGATATCCTATCAGAGTTATAATAACACCTAAAATTGCAATTACGCTAGACTGAAGTCCAGACATAAATAATTGGTTTATTATTACAAATAATCCACCTAAAATTGCGATGATAGGGATTACAGGATATGCTATAACTTTATATGGTCTATGAAGGTCTGGCTTTTGCTTTCTAAGTTTAAATACTCCAATAAATATTAAGACATAGAATATCCAAATTGTGAATATTGTAAGGTTACTTAATAAATTGAATTGTCCACTTAGTGCATAAAGAATTCCAAGTATTGCAACAAGCCAAGTTGCATTAGCTGGTACATTAGCTTTGTTTAATTTTGAGAAAAATTTGCTAAATGGTAAATAACCAGTATTAGCTAGTGCAAAAGGAACTCTAGGTGCTGTTAGTATGTATCCATTTAGTGTTCCAAGTATAGAAACTAGGATACCAACATTTATTATGTTAGCCCCAACTGTACCAAATAGTTTTTGTGCAACTAATGAAGCTGGTGTTACTGTGTTAGCAAGTTCACTAGCAGGAACTATTAAAATAAAAGCTATGTTAATAGCAACATATACTGCCATAACAATCATAAGACCACCGATTATTGCTTTAGGAAGGTCTTTACTAGGATTTTTCATCTCACCAGCAATATTACCGACATAAATCCAACCATCATATGCGAATAATACAGCAACTAAAACCTGTCCTAGTACTGCTGAAAAACTAAGGTTATTTCCAATGATTGGTGTTATAATACTATGAGTGTGAGGATTTTTAATAAATCCGAATATTATGATTAAAGCAATAGGAATTAACTTCCCTATTGTTGAAACAATTTGAATGAATCCCCCAGTTTTAGAACCTATTAAATTTAATAAAACCATTATAATAATTATACCTATTGCAATTGGTACTCTTAAGTGTGAATATCCTATAATAGCAGCTGCTTGTTCAGCAAAAATTATAGCTAAAGCTGCTATAACTGCTGGGAAATATAAAATTGTTTGCATCCAAGCAGTAAGGTATGAAAGCTTAGGTCCATAAATTTCTCTCATATAGACCATCATACCGCCTGTTTCAGGAAAAGCAGCAGATATTTCAGTTGCTGTAAGCCCAGCTGCTATAGTAATAATACCACCTAAAATCCAAGCAAAAATACCTAGCCCAGGAGCACCACCTGTCGATTCGAAAATTTGTTGTGGTTTGAAGAATACTCCAGAACCAATTACAAGTCCGATAACAGTTGATAGCGCAGCTCCAAGACTAATTGTTTTCTTTAGTTCTTTACCCATTTAAATTTCTCCTTTGTTAAAATTTGAGGTCGAATGCCTATGTAGATATTATACACTAAAACTAGTAGTAATAAGGATGAATATTAATTTATTGTGTAAATATTATGAATTTAATATTAAAATATGAAAATAACTATTGATTCATTTATATTTGATTTTTACGATGTTTGTATAGTTTTAGAAAGTATATTTGTTTGTTAATGCTTTATATATGCTAGAAATTTTAGAATATAATATCTATTAGTCAACAAATCTAATGAATTTTTATGTGTTAGGCAAAGGTTTGCTATTCACAGAATGGAATAAAATATGTATAATTGACAGAGTAGATTAAAAACGAATTTAGATTGATTATTTTTTAGATTATATATAGATGATACAAAAAGATTTTATTATAGATTTAAGTAGAAAATACATAAACTTAAACTCGGTTAAATTAAACTATTAGATGAGATGGTGGTAAATATGAAAATATCAATAAAAAACTTAATTGCGCTTATTATAATATCTATAGTAAGTATAATTTATGGAATATTTTTAGGAAGTACTCCAGTAGAAAGGGTAGGAGCAATAATATTATTAGCAGCAGTACCATTAATTACAATATTAGCATTTTGGCTAGAACATACAAGAGGAAAAAGAATTTTCCTAGGCGTATTATTTGCACTTGCTGTAATAATTCTTTTAATAGCAGGATTTATTATAATAGCGTCAGGTGCGTTTGGCGTAGCTCCAGGAGGGTTTAGTTACAAGGCAGCAGGAATGCTTGCATTAGTATTCTGTCCTCTTTTAATTGCATATATATGCTTATTAATTCTACAGTATAGAGAAATGAGTAATAAATATGGTGGAAGATATAGAAATAGAGTAAGAATCACTTTTTAATAAGTGATTCTTTTTTTTAGATGACATTTAGTCGTCGTAATTGAATAGTATACTAAATTTTGAAAAATATACTAAAAAAATTAGAGTTTTTGTGAAACTTTCGAAAGGATGATACTAAAGATGAAAAAAGGGATAAAAGTTTTAGTGGCATGTGCTGTTGTTATAGTGGTAGCAGGTACGGCATATGGGGTAGATAGGTATTATGTAAATAAAAAAGCTAATTCAAATGAAGTTAGTGCAAATATTGTTTTAAAGCAGGAAAAAAGCAATAATAATGAGGTAAATACAGCAGAAGAAAATGATAAAAAAGAAGAGCAAAATGACAATTCAGCTAATAAAACAACTGATAGTTCAAAAAATGAAAGTGGACAAAATGTTGTGAGCAAACCGAACTATATTAGCTCAATACTGCCTGTTGAGGAGAGTGGTAGAGAGTATAAATTAAAACATAATATTTTAGAATTAAAAAGTGAAGCTAATGTTTATGAAAGCAATAATACTAGCAAAAAAATTGGAAGTGTTGGCACTGGCGAGAGAGTTGTTTATATTTCTACAGAAGGTAATTTTACAAAGGTTGAATATTCAACACCTAGTTCTTGTAAGGAAGGATATGTAGAAAATAAGTATCTAGAAGAAGCTCCAATAATACCAAATAATTTTAATAATTTAGTTGTACCTAAAAATGTTACAAAGGTTCAATATGGAACTAGCGGAGAAGGTAGACCACTTTATTATTACAAGATAGGAAATGGGGACAAGCATATATTGATGAACTTTGAAATTCATGGTTATGAAGATTCGTGGGCTCAAGATGGATATGCTCTAACTCAAATGGCAGAATATTTAATTAAAAATCTATCACAAGAAGATGCTAAAAATGGAAGCTTAAATGGCTGGACATTTTATATTATTCCATCAGCGAATCCAGATGGATTGCTTGATGGGTATACTAATTGTGGACCAGGGCGTGCGCAAATATCACAAAAAATTGATTTAAATAGAGATTTTTCAGGACCAGGATTTATACCAAGTTCAGATCCAAGAAATAAAACACAAGAAGATCCATTAACAGCACCAGAAGCAAAAGCGCTGGCTAAATTAGTAGACAAGTTAGCAAGTCAAAGTAATGGAAAGTTAATAGTAACAGATACTCATGGGTGGCTTGATTTTACTAAGGGAAATCAACAGGTTGCAAATTACTTTGATGAGCAATTTGGGCTTAAAAATCAAGTTATACATCAAGCATACTATGGGGGATATTTAGTAGGTTATGCTAAAGAGAAAGGTGCAAGAGAAGTTTTAATAGAACTTCCAGATCCAAAAGTGCCTGCAAACATAGAGAAAGAGCAGTATAATCAAAAAATGCTTAACGCTGTAAATAATTTAATTGCTAACTATAAATTTTAGATAACTTTCAAATTTGTTGTCAGTTAATTTAGAAAAAAATAAAGAAATATAAGTTTCTTTTTGAAAAGAAGCTTATATTTTACGTTAGGAGTCAAGTGAGGACTCAATTCATAGTAAAAGTAAAAAATAGAGAAAGTGTATAGATAGTGGGGTGGTATTATGCAATATATATTAATGGTAGTTAACATTGTTATATTTATTATAGCGGTAATAAAAATTCCATATAGTATTTATCGTAATATGAAGTTTAAAAAAATATGTGAGAGTAATAAAATACTTTTTAAAAGTGATTTGAAATTACAGTTTAAAATTATAGCAAAGAGTTTGTTTCTTATAGTATATATAGTATTTATGTTGGTATTAGTATGGCTTGTAGGCTTTTCTGAAGCGTTTGGTGGGTCATTTGGTGCTATTTTAGGGCTATTACCAATTTATTTAGAAACATTAAATAATTTTGACTGGGTATTTACTACTACAGGAGTAGGGATATCAAAACGCAGCCATATTTATGACTATACAAAAATAGCAGATATAGACATAGTAGATTCACCAAAACATGAAAATTTTAAAAGAGTTAGATTTATATTTAGCGATAAAAAAATGAAAAGTTTTAATGTTTTAATTAATAAGGCAGAAGTTGATAAAATAATAGAATCTGTAAATGAAAGAACTAATAGAAAAGTAAGTTAACTCTCTTAATTTACTTTTCTACTTAGAAAATTTCTAAAGTGTAAAATTTATATCAGTAAATAAAGCCGATTAGCTTAAATAGCTAATCGGCTTTATTTATTTTACCATTTTGATTTATTAACGTGAGATTCAATCTCTGCTTTTGCTCTTTGTTTAATAACCCAAGCTTCATTTTTAGCATTTGTGAATACTTTGAAACAAGCTGGATCTAAATTATCTTCAATTCCTTCATGGCTGATTTTGATAATTTTATCAGCAAGCACTGATAATTGAGCTAAAAGAGTATTTGTTTTATCAGCTCTATAAATTTTGTCAGCTTCTTCTTTAGTAAGCTCTACAAATTTATCTGCTCCTACACCACATTTTGGGCATTTTTCAGGTGCTGTTTCACCTTCATGTATATATCCGCATACTGTACATTTGAATAATTTCATAAATTATCCCTCCTATTTAAAAAAATATATATTTTTAATCCTAAGTAGTTTATTTATTATTTTAAAGTTGCATACATTATAAGTAAATTTAAGTTCCATAATGTATGCAAGGCTGAAAATTTCGTATTAAAGAGTTGCTAAATCTGCTGAAGGTCCAAACATTTCGTAGTTAATATCTTGATCTTCTACGCCCATTCCCTTTAATGTGTTAAATACATGTTTCATAAATCCAAGAGGTCCACAGAAATAGAATTCCCCGTTTTTAGGTAAATTATTTTCTAACCATTCTTTTGTAGCAAAACCTTGGACATCATAATCTACACCAATTTTTTCATCAGATGTTGGATCGCTGTAGAATACTACTGATTTAACATTATTGTGATTAGCAACAAGGTCATTTACTTCGTTTTTAAATGTATGAGCTGTTGTATTGAAACCAGCTTGAACAAATAATACTTCTCTATTTTCTGCTATAGCTTTATAAAGCATTGACATTACAGGAGTAACTCCTATACCACCACTTAATAAAACTAGAGGTTTTTTACTATTTTCTTTTAAGTAAAACTCTCCAAGTGGATTAGTTAATTCAACTATATCGCCAATATTTACATTTTCATGTAAGTAACTTGATATTTTACCCATATTTTCTTTTTTAACACTTATTCTATAGTAATCTTCACCTGGTTTCATTGATAAACTATATTGTCTAACATCTTCTGATTCAGGATTTGGTTTTATTGATATGAATTGACCAGCTTTATGTTCTTTAACTTTTTTGCCATCAACTCTTCTGAAATAGAAAGAAGTAACTAATTCATTTTCTTTTACTTTATTGAAAACTTCATATTTTCTAAAAGCAAAATCATCTTCTTTTTCTTCTCCAAAATATCTTTCTAATAATCCAGCGAAAGCTTTCCCATGTCTAGCTTCATCTTTACACATTTCATGAACTGTGTCATGTATCGCATCAAGATTTAATTCTTTAGCAAGTTTTGCTAAGTCTAATTTACCTTGACAAGCTCCATGTTCAGCATTAACTCTTGCTTGAAGATTAGCTTTTGTATCAGCTTCAACAACTTCTCCTAACAATTCTGCAAATTTAGCAGCATGCTCAGCTTCTTCGAAAGCTATTCTTTTATAAGCTTCTGCAACTTCAGGATGACCTTCTCTATCAGCTTGTCTTGACATTGCAAGATACATACCGACTTCAGTACATTCTCCCATAAAGTTAGCTTGTAAACCTTCAATTATTCTAGAATCAGTTCCTTTTGCGATTCCAACTCTGTGTTCATCTGCAAAAACTAATTCTCCTGATTGTTCAATAAATTTATCAGCACCAACCTTACAAATAGGGCAAATTTCAGGTGCGCAAGTCCCTTCATGAATATAACCACAAACTGTACAAACAAATTTTTTCATAATATATCTCCTATTATTTAAGTATAATTTCTCTTAACTATATATTTATTATATAATAATTATTATTACTTTGTAAATGATATTTTTTAAAAGTAAGAGATTTTTAATTTTTCTATTTTTATATGTCAGAAATAGAGAACTTAGATTATCTTTTGATATAAATATTGCAAATTTTTTCATTTTTAAGGTTCTACTTTGTAACTTTTTTAAATTGAAATAGTAAGACAAAGATATATACAATAAGTATATATATTACGTTTATATTGATAAATATGCGATAAGTATAGCAGAATAGCCTAAATTTAAGGAGGAAGTATGAAAACAGTAGTTGCTATGGTGCTTGGAGGACTTATAGTAATAGCTTTATTTTTGGGAATGATATCAAGTAATTCTCTAGTTTTAACTAGTAATAACTTGTTAAGGACTCCAAAAACAAATGTAGTGAATGATAATAGCAATAGTAGTGTTAGTTTAAATTATTTAGATAATCATCAACAAGTGCCAAGTACAGATATTTCTGAGGGAGATATTAATAAATTTTCTAAGCTTTTAAGCGGAGAGGGAACACTAATAGGAAATGTTTCAAATGGAGCAACGGTTGTAATACCATTAGCGGACGGTATTATAAAGAATAATCAATTTGTAGTTCCAGAATATTATACATCTTTACCTTGGGAGCATTTTACAGATTATATTGCTGCTGATGGGAATAATAAATATACAATTAATGAATATTATAATGGTGTTCATACAGGAATATTTAATGTAACTGAAAGCGCTAATAATAAATTAGTAGGTTCATTTGAACATGTTTCAAATCAGGAGATGGCAAATGTTTCTATGCAAATAGAAAGTTCTCGTAACGTAGGGAAACTGGAAAACAAACCATTTTACATTGGAGTTATAGGTCAAACAGCCGTTACTTTAGTTAATACTTTCAATGGTAAATATGTTGAGTATTATCATGGAGATGAGAAAGTATTCAATGTTGAAAAGGTTCAAAATAATTCAAGCAACAATTATGATGTAGAATTAGAAGAATCTTATAATGGTAAAGTAACAGGAGAGTACCTATTAAATGACGTAGGAAATGACACTTACACAGGAGTGTTTATAAAAGCTCCAAATAGTCAAAATCCAGTTAAAAGCACAGTTGGTCTTACAGGTAGTAATTCTCCAACAACAATATAAAATTTATTTGATAAAAATACTAAAAAGTTTTAATAAAAGAGTAGTTTAGATGTAGAGCTTATTTATGCAATAGTGTAAATAAGCTCTTTTAAAAATATAAAATTTATTTTAAATACTAATTAGCTTAATGAAATACATATTGATATAAGTATATTAACTGATAATATATTATCAGTTAATATGTTTTGTTGAATAAAAAGCAGTTTAAGTGATTTGTGTAATTTTTAAAATCTAAATATAATAAAAGTAGTTCGCAGTGATTATTAAGTTTTAATTGAGAATATAGTATCGATTAAGCTTAAGCGATATGTATATATAGAATTAAAATTCTAAGAAATTAGAAAAGGTATAAAAGAAATTGTATTGAGAAAAAGTATGGTATTTAACTAATTCCTAAAAATTTTAAACTAGTTCATAATTATAGAAGTCTTAAGGGAGGTATCCTTTAGGACTTCTTTCCGTGTAGAAAATTTTATAATAAAGATTATAAAATGTGTATTTTTATAGCAAATTTTATTTATTTAAATCAATTTATTATTATAAAATAATACTTTATTTAGAAATAATTATTATTTATTATTTAAAACTATTTTATTAGACGCAAAAATTCTGCTACGATATTTTTATAAATTTTTAAATATATAAGTAATAGGAGTGTAGATTATGGAATTTTTACAAATCAAATCAAAATTAGAACAGTTAAAAGATTATACAGTTAAAGTAGTTAAAGAAGAATTTGAAGTTTATAATAAAGAAAATAAATTAATCTATAAAGCATTTATTATAAATAATAAGCTTTCTATTAGAACAGTTGAATTTTCTGATATAGTTGATATTTTAGATATCGATTTTGATGAGGCAATTCTACCTGTAACACAATACATAGATTATGTAACAACTAATAAGGCTAACTTAGAATTTAAAAGATCATTATTTGTTATAGTACATAAAGGAATAACAGTTGATATTCAATATTATAGAGCGAGAATAAAAGTTTATGTATTTGGTAAAGACATGAAGACAGAAGAAATAGTGATGCCTGTTAATGATTTTAAAATAGAAGAATTCCTAAAAAGAATATAAAATTTAGGTACTATGTAGTATTTAGGTTAATAATTATAAAAGCATTTTTATCTGAGAATATTTAGATGAAAATGCTTTTTTTTCCTAAATATCAAGTAAATATATCAAAATGGTTTCTAAAGCAAAACAAAATGGTGATTTTGTTGATATACTAACAGAAAAGTGCTGATAAATTTAATGATTTTATAAAAAAAGAAAAAACATATGTTTAAACTTAAATTAAGTTAATTATAAATTTGAATAAAATATATTTATTTTTAAATATACGAAATAAATTCATATTTTTAAAAATAGGTTAATAAAGTGTGAATATTGTTAATAAAAAAGAACGGTAGTATAATCGAATAAGACTCACTAATTGATAATTAAATATCAGTTAAAAGAATTATGTCAATTAGTTTTATAGGAGGTCATAGATGCGATATAAATATCCTTTTGTAGCAGTAGTCGGACAAGAAAAACTTAAAAAGGGAATAGCCTTGAATTTAATAAACCCTAAAATTGGAGGCATATTAATTAATGGTGAAAAAGGTGTAGCTAAGTCTACTCTTATTAGGAGTATAGAGAATATAACTACTAAAAAAGTAATTAATGTACCTTTAAATATTACAGAAGACATGCTACTTGGAAGTATAGATTTAGAAAAAACAATTGAATATGGAAAAGTGAATTTTGAGGTTGGAATTTTAGGAAAGGCAAATAAAAATATATTATATGTCGATGAAGTTAATCTTTTAGGTGATAATATAGTAGATTGTCTTTTAGATGTTTCTGCTAGTAAAGTAAATAAAATTGAGAGAGAAGGTATTTCTCATGTTGAAGAAAGTGACTTTATTTTAGTTGGTAGCATGAATAGAGAAATGGGAGATTTAAGAAGTGAATTTTTAGATAGATTTCCATTATACATAGACGTTAAGGGTTCAAGAGAACCTGAGATGAGAGTTGAAATTATAAAACGAATTTTAGAATTCGAAAAAGATCCAGTAACATTTATTAAAAGTTATGAAGACGAGGAAAAAAATTTAGTAAGCATTATAAAAAAGGCGACAGAATTTTTAAAAGATGTTAAGGTATCTGAAAAGAATCTTGAGAAAATAGTTAAGATGTGCATTGATTACGGAGTTAAAGGACATAGAGCAGACATAATAATAGAGCAAACTGCAAAAGCAATAGCAGCTCTTGCTTTTAGTACAGAAATAACTGATGAATACATAGAGGAAGCAGCAAGTTATGTTTTACCTCATAGAGCAACAAAAATGCCAGATGATGAAGATAAAGAAGAGGATGATGAAAATCAGGAATCTGATGAAGATTCAGAAGATGAATCTGAAAATAAAGATGAAGATGCAAATGATGATGAGAATTCAGATAATGATGAAAAGTCACAAGAGCATAATCCTAATGAAGAAAATAATCATAATCAAGAAGAAGAAGATACACAAGAACAGGAAGAAGAGAGCGAAGAAAAACCTATTGATGAATCTGAAAATGATAGAGATGAGGATATTAAATCAGAAGGTAGCAAAGAAACACAAATTTTTGCAGTAGGTCAAGATTTTAAAATTAAAGAATTTGCACACAAAAAAGATAGAGTTTATAGAAGTGGAAAAGGTAAACGAAGTAAGACTAAGGCTCAAAATAAATTAGGACAATATTTATACTCTACACAAGATTATAAAGATAATGACATAGCATTTGATGCAACAATAAGAGCAGCAGCACCTTTTCAGCGTTCAAGAGAGAAAAATGGTATGGCTTTAGCACTTAGAAAGTCAGATTTAAGAGGAAAAGTTCGTCAAAAGAAAGTTTCTAATCTTATAGTTTTAGTTGTTGATTCAAGTGGCTCTATAGGTGTAAATCAGAGAATGATTCAAGTCAAGGGAGCAATACTTTCAATGCTTAAAGACTCTTATGTTAAAAGAGATAAGGTGGCTCTAGTTCTATTTAGAGGAGAGGAAGCAGAAGTTGTTTTACCACCTACTAATAGTGTTGAAAGAGCATATAAATTATTATCAGAATTTAAAACAGGGGGAAAAACTCCTCTTAATGATGGGCTTTTAAAAGGCTTTGAAGTTATAACAAAAGAAATTAGAAAAGATGAAACTATAATGCCTATGTTTGTAGTTATATCTGATGGAAAAGGAAATGTTCCAATAAATAAAGATGAAAAATCTAAAGATGAGTTAATTAAGCTTGCTAATTCAATTTCAGAAGTTAGACAAATAAATTCTTTAGTTATTGACGTTGAAAAAAAGGGCGGAATGATGACGTTTGATAGAGCAAAGCTATTAGCTGATAATATGGCAGCGGATTATTTAGCTTTAGAGAATTTGAAAAGTGATGATATTATTTCAAACATTAACAAAAGGAGAAAAAACGATGAGTAATAAAATAATTTATCCATTTACAGCTATAACAGGACAAGAATCTATGAAGGAAGGGCTTATTCTTAATGCAATAAATCAAAAAGTTGGTGGTTTATTAGTATTTGGAGAAAAAGGAACAGCAAAATCAACAGCTGTAAGAGCAATAGCAAGTCTTTTACCAGAAATAGAAGTTGTTAAAGGATGTAAATTTGGATGTGATCCTAAAAGTAAAAATACAATGTGTCAAGAGTGCATAGAAAAGCTAGATAATGGTATTGAACTTACTGTTGAAAAAAGAAAAATGAGAGTTGTTGAATTACCAGTAGCAGCTACAGAAGATAGAGTAGTTGGGTCGCTTGATATAGAAGAGGCTATAAAAACAGGTAATAAAAAGTTTGATACAGGAATTTTAGCTGAAGCTAATAGAGGTATTCTTTATGTTGATGAAATTAATCTTTTAGATGATCATATAGTGGATTTATTATTAGATTCAGCAGCTATGGGCGTTAATACTGTTGAAAGAGAAGGAGTTTCTTATACTCATCCAGCTAAGTTTATATTAGTTGCGACAATGAACCCAGAAGAAGGAGAACTTAGACCACAGCTATTAGATAGATTTGGTTTAAGTGTTGAAGTAAAAGGTTTAAGAGACCCTAAAAAAAGAATAGAGATTATTAAACTTCGTGGAGCTTTTGAAGATGATCCTAAAGCTTTCTTGGATAACTACCGAGCTAGTGAAGATAAATTAAGAAATGAAATTGCAAAAACAAGAGATCTTGTTTCAGAAGTTACAATAAGTGATGAGCTACTTTTATTAATAGCAAAACTTTGTATTAAGTTTGATATAGATGGACATAGAGGAGATTTAACTCTTATGAAAACAGCTATGACAATGGCAGCTCTTAGAGGAAGAAAGGAAGTAATTGTTGATGATATAGAAGATGTAGCACCAATGGTTTTATTCCACAGAATGAGAAAGTTACCATTTGAAACTACAAAGGCAATAGATAAAGAAGCTATTAAGGAGATCATTGCGGAGTTAGGAGAGGAATAAAATGAAAAAAATAGTAGGTATTTTATTTCATTACAACTATGCAGCACTTTCAAAAATAAAAGATGATTTTGATGGAGAAGTTGAGCTAAAGTTATATTCATCAAAAATGTTAGTAGAAGGAAAGCAAAGTGTAAGTGAATTATATAAAGATATAGAAAACTGTGATTTAATGCTTCTAAATAGAAGTTCATCAGATTCTATTTGGGGTGAAATAGAAACACCAATAGATGAATGTGATGTTGAAAAAATATATGTTGGTGATGAATTAATTGCATATGCAAAAGATAAATCTCAACTTGAAAAATCTGTAAAGTGTAATGAGTATTTCACTTGTAGTGGAAGATGGAATTTACTTAATATGATTAAGTTTATAATGAATGAAAGTTTTGATGCTAATTATGAAATAGAAAAAGCAAAAGAACTTCCATGGGATGCAATTTATCATCCAGAGTTTGATGGTTATTTTGAAACTTTAGATGAATATAGAAGTTATAAAAAGTTTGGAAATAAGGGTACAGTAGCAATTTTAACTTCTAGAAGTTATTGGATAAATGATGATGTTGAAATAGAAAATCAGTTAATTAAATTAGTTGAAGAAAAGGGATATAACGTAATTCCAGTTTATACATATTACAACAAAGATAAAGAAAAAGGTGATGTAGCTCACGCTAATGCTGTTAAAAAATTCTTATTTGATTCAGAGGGAAATCCAGCTGTAGATGCAGTAATAAAAATGGTGAGTTTTGGTCTTATAGAGCCAAATTATAATTATAACAATAATGAAGAAGTCACTTTGTTAGAAAAATTAAATTGTCCTATATTTAAACCTATAGTTTCAAGTAATATGACTATAGAAGAGTGGGAAGCAGATCATCAAGGCGCTGTTAAAGATGTTCAGTGGAGTGTTGCTCTTCCAGAGATGGAAGGCGATATAGAAGCTATTTTTGTTGGAGCAACTTATAAAGATGGGGATGTTGAAAGAAGAGTTCCTGTTATTGAAAGATGCCAAAGAGTTGTAAATAGGGCTTTAAATTATATTAGTTTAAGATATAAAGAAAATAAAGAGAAAAAAGTTGTATTTGTTGTAAATAATAACCCTTGTGCATCAGTGGAAGCGAATGTTGGAAATTCTGCTAATTTAGATGGCTTACAAAGTATAGTTAATATAATGAGACAAATGAAAGAAGATGGATATATAGTTGAGGATATACCTGAAGATGGAAAAGCTTTAGCGAAAGAAATATTAGCTAAAAAAGCTATTTCAGAGTTTAGATGGACGACTGTAGATGAAATTGTTAAAAAAGGTGGTTGCTTAGATTTAGTAACTAAAGAGGAATACCTAGTTTGGTTTAATAAATTAAGTGAAAAAACACAAGCTAAAGTTATTAATGACTGGGGAAATCCACCGGGAGAGCATAGATTTGGAGTTCCACCATCAATGATATATGATGGGAAAATAATAATTTCAGGACTACAATTTGGTAATGTTTTAGTATGTGTTCAACCTAAGAGAGGATGTTCAGGTCCAGTTTGTAATGGAGTTGTTTGTAAAATTTTACATGACCCAGAAGTTGCACCAACACATCAATATATAGCAACATATAGATGGTTTGAAGAAAAGTTTAAAGCTGATGCTGTAGTACATGTTGGAACACATGGTAACTTAGAGTTTCTTCCTGGTAAGGCAGTAGGTCTTAGTGAAGATTGTTACCCAGATATATGTATAGGGAATTTACCATATATAAATATCTATAATGCAGATAATCCACCAGAAGGAACAATAGCTAAGCGAAGAGGGCTTGCAACAATTGTTGACCATATGCAAACAGTAATAACTGATGGAGAGCTTTATGGACCTCTTGTAGAACTTGAAAGTCTTATAAATCAATATGAGATGATGAAGTATAAAGATAATGGGCAAGTTCACATTTTAGAGCATTTAATAGAAGTTGCGATAAGAGATGCGAAACTTGATAATAAAATAAACTTAAAAAATGTTCATAGAAATATGGATAAGATAGTAAAGAAAGCTAGTAAAATTATTTCATTACTTATGACTACAGCACTAGAAGATGGTAAGCACACAATTGGAGAACTTCCAGAGGGTGAGAGACTTTTAGATGTTATCAATAGTATTGTTAGATTTGAAGGAAATGGAAGCATATCTTTAAGATCAGCAGTTTCAGGTGCTTTAGGTTTAGATTTTGTTGATTTATTAAATAATAAGGCAGAGTTTAATAGAAACTTTGAAAAATTAAACAGTGCTGTTCTTGTTGATTTAGATAAAATAAGTAAAAAAGTTATAGCAGTATTACTTGATAGAGGATCTTTAGTTGAAAACAAACAAATTTTTGAACCTTATAAAGTTCAAGATGACTCTCTTCTTGTAGAAATTGAAATAATGTTTATGGATAGACTTATAGATATTAAAAGAAGACTTCTTTCATCCGATGAAATGGGATCAACACTTAGAGCTTTAAAAGGTGAATTTATTTCACCAGGACCAGCTGGTGTTATGAATAGAGGTAGAGATGATATTTTACCAACAGGTAGAAATTTCTATACTATGGATCCAACTACATTACCTACAAAAGCAGCTTATGAAATTGGAAAAAGATTAGCTGGAAAAGTAATTGAAAAACACATTGATGAAGAAGGAAACTATCCAGAAAACTTTGCTATGTATCTTATGGCAAATGATTTTATGTGGTCAGATGGAGAAGGGCTAGCACAACTTATGAATCTTGTAGGAACAAGACCAGTATGGGGTGTTGGTGGCAAGATAGAAGGATTTGAAATAATATCTCTTGAAGATTTAGGAAGACCAAGAATAGATGTTACTGTTAAAATATCAGGGATAGTAAGAGATGCTTTCCTTTGTAGAATAGAGCTTTTAGATGAAGCAATAAGAGCAGTAGCAAAACTAGATGAGCCATTAGATATGAACTATGTAAGAAAGCATACTTTAGAAAGTCTAAAAGAAGATGGTAAAGATTTAAGTGAATTAGATGATGCGGCAAGTAGAATTTTTGGTACAAAATCAGGAACATATTTCTCTGCTGTAACAGGTCTTATTTATTCATCTGCATGGCAAACTAAAGATGATATAGCTGATGTATTTATGTATTATAATTCATACAAATATGGAAAAGATAAATATGGAGCACAAGATATTAAAGGATTCAAAAATAGTTTATCTACAGTTGACATCACATATAATAAAATAGTTTCAGAAACACATGACTTATTAGGATGTTGTACGTATTTTTCAACTCATGGTGGTATGACAGCAGCTGCTAAAAAAGTTTCAAAGAACAAAGTAAAAGCTTACTATGGAGATTCAAGAGAAACTAATGCTGTTGAAGTAAGAGACTTATCAGAAGAAATTGATAGAGTTGTAAAAGGAAAGCTTTTAAATCCTAAATGGATAGAAGGTCAAAAAAGACATGGTTATACAGGTGCTTCTGAAATCTCAGACTTAATAGGTAGAGTTTATGGTTGGGATGCAACAACAGATGAAGTTGATGATAGATTATTTGATGGTATAACAGAAACATTTGTTTTTGATAAAGATAATAGGGAGTTTTTCAAAGAAAATAATCCATGGGCGCTTGAAGAAATTGAGCGTAGATTAATAGAAGCTTATGAAAGAAAGCTATGGGATACAGATGAAGAAATGATAGAAAATCTTAAAGAAAATTACTTAGAAACTGAAGGCTGGATTGAAGAAGGTATGGTTGATGTTGAAGGTAATTATCAAGGTGGATCAATAGATGTTGTTGATTTAAAAGAGGTTAATTTCATTAAGGATAATATAGGTCTTATTAAAGACATGTTCAAGAATTAATAGTTAATAAGAATATCTTTATTAGAAAGTATTCTAATAAAGATGTTCTTTAAATAAATTTTAGATTTTACATATGAAAAGGAGAGTTATAAACATGGGAGAAGGAAAATCAGGATTAGCAGGTGGAATTGCGGTAATAGTAACTGCA
>JBOFRC010000247.1:0-1101 GCA_051650825.1 Sarcina sp.
CAAAAAGGACAATACATCAAAGAAGTATTAGTAAATGGAAGAGTAGTGAAAAACTTTAACGGAGAAATCGAAATAACAGGAAATGAAACAGTAGAATATGTTTTAGGAGAAACACAGTATGGAGTTTCACAAAGCGTAAAGTTAAATGGAAAAGTTATAAGTAGTAAAGAAGTTAAAGGAACATATGGTCAAACAGTACAGGTAACAGAGCCAGCACTGCAAAAAGGACAATACATCAAAGAAGTATTAGTAAATGGGAGAGTAGTGAAAAACTTTAAGGGAGAAATCGAAATAACAGGAAATGAGACAGTAGAATATGTTTTAGGAGAAACACAGTATGGCGTTGCAGAAAGTATAGTAGTAAATGGAAAAGTTACAAGTAGTAAAGAATTTAGCGGTATATATGGAGAAGTAATAAAAATAATAAAACCGCTATTAAAAAATGAGCAGTATATTAAAGAAGTGCTTATTAACGGTAAGGTAGTTAAAGATTTTAACGGAAATTTAAAAATTACAGGAAATGAAACTGTTGAGTATATTATAGGTAGTATACCTAATGATTCTCAAGTTAGTGGAAGTACTATTAAGCCTAATGATTCTCCTGTTAATAAGAAACATTCAATAGATCAAAATAAAGGTCACAAGAAATCAGATCATTCAAAAAATAATAAGAATGATAATGTTAATAATGATCCGGTTGATACAATAAAAAATAATGATAAAAACAACAATGTTAATAGTAGTAGTAATCCAGTGGATACAACAAAAAATAATAATGCTAATAATGTAGCTAAGGGTAATCCTAAGAAACATAAAGCAAAAGATAATACTAATACAATTGATGTTAATCAAAATAAGCCTAATAATGTAGTAAATATTATAAGTGCTAAAGAACCTAAAAAGAATAATAAAGCTAGAGAAGCAAATCATATTATCACACATCCATTTGAAAATTTTGAACCAAATTATTCAGCAGCAGGAATAATACTTCCAGATTATTCAAAGATTCCTGTTTATACAAAAGTGTGGGGAGAAAATGTAATACCTATGGCAAGTGCTATTACTCCAAAAATGGAATCTTCTAGTATGTTGAAAGGTGAT
>JBOFRC010000248.1:0-2329 GCA_051650825.1 Sarcina sp.
GTATATCAGATATTGCTCAGGAATCGACCGATAGTTTGAGGATTTATTTATCGATGGGACGTTAAATTTATTTATACATCTTAACTTCTTCAGGTACCACCACACGTGTAGCTTTGTCATAAAGCATTACCCATTCCTGTTCCCTCCCACCATTTTCCTCAATGCTGAGTTATTTTCTTTTTCTGTTGACCAGATGCTTTCTGTTCCTTCTGGAATTTTTTTCTTTCTCTTTTTCTTCTTAAAATGGTTTCCCATGATCACAAGTATGGGGACAAATTGTGGCACTGTGGTCTTCGGTTTGAAGATGTGAAAATTAATTTTGAAATCAGACGCATGTGATGACACTTTCATGGCAACCCTATGGACATTATGATATTGATAACTCAGATTTGATAAAAACTGTAAAACTACTTCAAACTAAGCAAAAGTTAAACCTGTAACGTGTGTGTGTAAACATCTCATGTATGTCAAATAATTTGTCAGACAGAGGTCATGTGGTTGATGCCTTGTGGTAAATTTCATCCATTTACCTTTAAATTTAAAATGTTGGCAAATAAGTTTGTGGTCATTTCACAGGAGAAATTAATGCACAAATGAGTGAGTGTGGACAGACACACCAGCAACTTTTTGTGTGCATGTGAAGTCACTGCTACAGTATTAAACACACACACTCAGATGTATGTTCTTGTACAATAAACTACTTTCACCAGGATGAGCTGTATAAGACTAATCCAAACACTGATCCGGAAAATGCATTGTATTTATTATTTGTTAAATTTTGTCTCATTGAGCAGCCTTAATTTGTTTGTTAGTTTGGTTTTCTGAGTTTCCCGTGGAGATTAAATCACTGCACATCCGCTTAATGTACCTCATGGGTTTCCGAAGCCAAAGGGTTTTAACAAAGGGTAAGACGAGCCAACAGCCGCAAAGCTGCATTTTGTAAAGGAAAAAAACCCCAGTTAATGACTTCTTGTGATCATCATTCACTCGCAGATATTTCCCAAGACTGGTCAGATGCTTCAGCTCACTGTATCATTTCAAAAATCTGTGATGTCGTCAGATTATGTGACCCAAAACACCAGCATGCCGGGTGCCGTAAAACACAATGCTTTAAGTCCCGCAAGAGTAAATGATGCGAGAGTTAATGTTGATTATTTGCAAACGGATACGTTCAGTTCACCGCTCACCAAAAACATGAGCGTCTTCAATGAATGGTGCTCTTTTAGTGCGTTCGTGCACAACACTCTGCGTTTTGCACAGATGTGACACATTTGGCCCCAAACACGTGAGGTGTAAACACAGCATAGATGGGATATACAAGAGCCACATGGAAGATTCATGCATTAAATATAGGCTTGTATATAACTAAAAACTGATTATTAACAAACAAAAAACTAATTAGGCTATTATTAATGAACACAATATCTGATTAATGTAACGAAAACGAATAGTGGATGGATGCTGTGGTTTGTGTTCATGTGTGGGTGACTTATTGCTGTTCTTTCACAATTTTATTGCCCTATTACTTTATTATATTTTCTAAACGAGATGTCTGAGACCTTCCTTTGGTTTTGTGGTTTTGTTTCTCAACTACTGCCCACCATGCTGAGATGTTTTCAGTCATCCAGGCCTTCGCTGGTTTCTGTTTTTTTCTTCCTCTTTCTTCTGAAACTGCCTTCTCATGGACACAAATCACTCAACAAGACTACAAGTCTGCAGCTATGCTAGCAGCTCTGCAAGACTGCACTTTGACAAAATGCTAAAGTCAGCAAGCTAAGTGTCTGTTACAGAATGTAACAATACATTTATTTAAAACCTGTCACGGTTGCAGATTCTGAACTATTGTGTACTAGATACACTGGTGCTGCACAAAAGGTGATGCATGTTATTTTTTATAATGAACAGAAATGAGGGAAATGTGTCACATTCCTTAACCCACTGTGATCTGAAGCACACACTTTATTTATTCTATAAATGCTTTGAATTTAAACCTGTAGAGAGTTTTAATGTTGTTATCCTTTGATTACATTTGGATTATAATTAAATGAAACAAAAAATGTAAAAACATTTGATTAAGTTGTGCGCTTTGCTTACATTCTTTCGCTGATATCCTTGTTTTTTTCTGCCAAAAGCTACGGAAAGTGGATCCTGGATACTTATAAATCACTGGGACTTTAATATATGAAAGACATAGAAGGCTGCCACCACATTGTTTATTTCTTAAATTTTTTTATCACTTTCATTACTTCTGCAATACTGTGCTAATGTGACCTGCAAACAGCACAAGCCTTTTGCTGTATCTGTAAACCTGGACAAGAAGAAAATATGT
>JBOFRC010000249.1:0-11874 GCA_051650825.1 Sarcina sp.
ATTATGGTTAAGTGGATCTAATATTTTATCGCAGGTGTATAATCAAAATATTTTTATAGATTGTGAAGCGTTATTATCAGAGATTGATGAGGAGTTTAAACTTTTTGTTGATACCAAATATTATAATGAGTGTTTATCAAAATTAGAAAAAAATAATATTTTAATGATAACAGGTGCACCGGGAGTTGGAAAAACAACAATATCAAAAATGATAATATTATACTATGCAAATATTGGATATAGAGTTAGATATACAACAAATGGTATGATTGCCGACTTAAAGAAAGCTATTTCTGTAGATAGAGATGTTAAGGAAGTAATTTTATTAGATGATTGCTTAGGACAATGTTATTTCAAAATGAATGATACTCAAGAAAATGAAATTATCTCATTAATTCGGTACTTAAAAAGTAATAATAAAAAGAAATTAGTTATGAATTCGAGAGTTACGATATTTAATGAAGCTAAAGAAAGAGGAATAGAGTTTGAAAAATTTTTTGCTACTAATGAGGAAAAAATACATATGATAAATATGGATGATATAAATATATATGAAAAAGCTAGAGTTTTATATAATCATATATACTTTAAAAATTTACCTGAAGAGTATTATGAAGAAATTAAAAAAGATAAAAATTATAAAAAAATTATAAGTCACAAAAATTACACACCGCGTATTATAGAATATGTTACAGAACCAGTAAGATACAGAAATATATCAAGTGAGGAGTATATAGAATTTATTTTTAAATATTTAGATAGTCCTAATTTAATATGGAAAGATGAGTATATGAATAAACTTTTAAAGAGTGATAGAATATTAATCAACACTTTATTTTCTTTGACAGAAAATAGTGTTAAATCTAGTGTTTTAGAAGAGTGTTTCAATAGAAGAATGCAATATGAAACTGGAATTGACCCAGTTAAGGATAGTTATAGTAATATTTTAAATAGATTGAATAAATCAATGGTGAAAATTATTAGTAAAAATAATAAATGTGAAATTTCAGTTTTAAATCCTTCAGTTAATGATTATATTAAAGGGGTTTTTGAGAGTAATTCTATGGAGTTAGATCGAGTGAAACAAGGCATAATTTATTATGATCAAATTGAGAGGTGCTATCAAGTAGAATCTGTTGTAGATATAATTAGCGAACATATTAATAGAGGTACATTTTTAAGTTTAAAAATTTATGAAAATAAAATATATAGTGAAATAGAGAGTCTATTAATATACTTTATTGGTAAGTTTAAAATTTATAAGGAAGAATATATTGAATTAATTGAAATTTATATATTAAATTTAGAAAATAAAGTGAGAATAGGAAGTATAGAGCTTGATAAAATTGAAGTAGTAAAAATCTTTTTAGAAGAGCCTTTATATTTATTTTATAGACTAAATGAGCTTATTAAAAAAGAAGAATTTATAAAAGCAATATTAACTAGTATAGATTTTGAAAGTTTACCCGAAATATATAATTTGATAGATTTAGAGAATAACAGAGATTTGATAGAGAGTATAATATTAGACGATTATGAAAATAAGTTTGAAAGTTATTTAAAAGGACAAACTATAGATGAATTTATAGAAGATATTGATTTTAATGAATATTGTATGCAAAACAATTTAAATGAACCAGAATTATCTGAAAAAGCGTGGGATGAAGCAATTGAAAGGGTAGAGAATGATATTTATAGTAATTATATTGAATTTATCAAAGCGAATACGATTAATATTATAAATAAAATAAATGATAAAAATTTAAAATATAAAATCAAAGATATTATAGAAATGGAGGAGTATGATAATTACAATTTTGAAAGTGATGTAGAAAGTTATGTAGAAAGTAAGTTTGAACCAGAAGAAAGTTACTTTGATGATTATAGTAGTCATGAAGAAGATGATATATTAAGTGGTTCTTATAAATATGAAGATGAAATTGATATAATATTTCAACGATAATATTTGAATTAATATAGCATTAATATTAATATATTTAACTAATGAAATTGGTTGGAAAAAGATAAAAGATAAAATATTGAAAATCTCACATAAGACTTATACGGAGAAGCATAACATAAATAATATGTTTTTTATTGTTAAAAAACTTGCATAATGCTGAATATATATAAGTATAAAACCTTATATATAATTTAAAATTAGCTAATATGAAAATACAAAGCAGAAAAAGTACAGGTGCTTTATACCTGTACTTTTTTCTTTATCTATTAGATAATATTGCTAATATTCTTATTTTTCTAAATAAATCTATATTTATAATTTAAGGTTAAAGCAGTAATAATATTTGAATTTGAAAATATTTAAATATATTAAAAAGCTTAAGCTATGCAAAGTCCTTCCTTAGAAATACCGCTGTAAGTTACACTAATAGTTTGTCCGTTATTTATGTTTATCATATTTTCACATGAAACCCAAACTATAAGTTCTTTTTTGTTTTCATAATCAACTATGCTAACATCAAAAGAAGAACCATTGCTTCCTTTATGTTCTACAATTCCAGTACAAACACCTGTAAATTTATAATAGTTATCAAAGTTTTTATCTAAAAAACTGAAATTTTGAGGCATACCCCATAGTAAAATTAGTATTACTAACAAGAATCCTATTATTCCTGAATTACCAATTGATATTCCAAAGGCTAAAAAGATGACTAAAAATGGAGCAAATCCAGTTTTTTTAGTTTTAAGTTTAGAAATTTCTTCTTTAGAAATTTTAGTTCCTTTATTGTGATTGAATCTCCAAAATAAACCTATTACTTCTGATTGTTCAAAATTAGAAGTATTATTTTTTATGCTAAGGCTTTTAGTTACTAGTATAAATCCACCAAGCAATATAACATAATTTGATATATTACTAAGTTTAAATAAAGAAAGTAAAAGAGCTGCTAAAACTATAGTAAGTAATAGTATTCCTTCTTGTAATAAGTATCTAAATGAAAAAGTGTTATTTTTCATATTTCCTCCTAAATGTTAAAATTATATATTTATTTAGGTGTATTGTATAAAATATTTATTAATTAGAAATTTATAGAGTGTAAATATTTTATTTATAGAAAAAGTTTTAAAAAATAATTCATAGTTAATAATTTTTTTGAATATTTAAACTTAAGGATTATAAATTATAGGGAGAGCTTTATGATAGTATTGTATTTTTCAGGAACTGGTAACACAAAGTATGTAGCAAATAAATTTGCTGAAAAAATGAAGGTGAAAAGTTATTCTATAGAAGAAAAAATAAATTTTAGAAAGCTTATTTTAAATAGTGATATTATAGCATTTTGTTATCCTGTATATGGATCATGTGTACCTAATATCATGATGGATTTTGTAGAGAAAAATAAAAGTGTTTTAGAAAATAAAAAACTTATAATTTTAAGTACACAGATGATGTTTTCAGGAGATGGGTCTAGAGTTTTTGTTGATTTACTTGAAGGGGTGAAGTTTGAGGTTGTATATGCAGAGCATTTTAATATGCCTTTAAATATTCCTAATATACCATTAGTAAATGTGAAGAACGGGAAAAATCTTGAGAAAAAAATGAAAAAAGCTAATAAAAAATTAGATAAAATATGTGAAAATATAAGGGCTAAAATTATTAAAAAACGAGGATTTAATAGATTTTCTAAATTTGTTGGTTATAATTTTCAAAGACGAGGTTTTAGTAAGCTCGAAGATAAATTGAAAAAGGGTGTAAAGGTAACAGATGAGTGCATATTATGCGAAAGATGTGTTAAGGTGTGCCCAAAAGATAATCTTTTTTTAGGTAATAAAAAAGTGGAACAAAAGGGTTATTGTACAGCTTGTAATAGATGTGTTAATATTTGCCCGAAGAAGGCAATAACTGTGCTTTATCATGGTAAAGTTAAAAAACAATATAAAGGCATTAAGTGATTTTTTGCTTTAATAATTGTGTTCTAATAGTGAAGTATTAAAAGATTATTCGAATTAAAGTATTGATTTATTGTGTAAAAAGAGATTAGAATTAATCAAGTGAAATTTATAAATTGAAATTAAGTTTAGAAGGAGTTTTTACTCTATCTGAATATTAAGTTGAAGTTATATAGGCTTGTGTTTTTTGTTTTCTATTTCTAAAAAAAGAGTATTAGAAACACTAGCTATAAGATAAAATGTTTTTGAACAAAGGAGAAAAAATTTTGAATATTTTAATTGCAGATGATGAAGTACAAATGAGTACAATTATAAAAATGTATTTAGAGAAGGAAGGTTTTAATGTTTTTATAGCAAATGATGGGGAAGAAGCTTTAGAAATAGTTTTTGAAGAAAAAATAGATTTAGCAATATTAGATTGGATGATGCCAAATTTATCAGGAATAGAGGCATGTAGAGAAATTAAAAAGAATTTTGATATAAAAGTAATAATGTTAACTGCTAAGGAAACTATAGAAGCTGAGCTTGTAGCGTTAGAAGATGGTGCGGATGATTATATAAGAAAACCATTTGACCCTAGAGTTTTAATAGCAAGAGTTAAAAGAATTTTAGGAGTATCACAAAAAATAATATTCTTAGATTTTGTTTTAAATTTAGAGAGTAAAAAATTATATAAAGGTGATGTAGAAATAGAACTTACGAAAAGAGAGTTCGATTTATTAGTATGTTTTTATAATAATAGAAAAATGAATTTAACAAGAGATAAAATTATAGATTTAGTATGGGGCATAGATTATGAGGGTGAATATAGAACTGTTGATACTCACATATATAGATTGAGAGAAAAGATAGGGAAGGATATTATAAAAACTAGAAGAGGACTAGGATATTGTTTTGAAGTTTAATAAAATAGGTAAAAAATTATATTTAATAATACTTGTAGTTCTTGTTAGTGTATTTGGAATAACGTACTATTTGAATAATTTCTTTTTAGAAAAATATTATGTTTATAGTATAAAACAAAAGACTGATATCATTTATAATATAGCAAAAACATATGGTATAGAAAAGTTTGAATCTATGATTAGTGACCTAGAAAATCAGTATAATGCTACTATTATAGATATGCCTAATGCCAATGCTCAGCTTGCTAATATAGAGAGTTTTAATGAAAATTTGATTTTATTATTAGATAAGGATAAGGTCAATATTACAAAACTTTGGATTAATGAAAAAAATATAAATTTAATAAAAGAAGGGAAATTTGTAAATATAATTTTTTATCAAACAAAATTACAATCAAATTATTTTGCAAAAGTATTTGTTTTAGATAATCATGTTATATTTATAGGTAAGTCAACAGTAAATGATCAGGGGCTTATAAATATAGCTAATAAATTAAATTTAATAGTAATTATAATTTCTATACTGATAAGTTTATTTTTAGTTTGGCTTTTTACAAGAAAAATTGTAAATTCTATAAATCAATTAAAGAATCAAGCAAGTGAAATTTCAAAGTTAAAATTTTCTGATATAGAAATAAAGACAAATGATGAGATAGAAGAACTATCAAAATCTATAAATAAAATGAGTTTTGAACTTGAAAAAGCACATAATGAGCTAAATAATAATAATGAAAAGTTAAAGGAATTATTATCAAGTATGTCTCATGAGATAAAAACTCCTTTAGCACTTATAAAGGCTTATGGTATGGGAATTAAAGATGGATTAGATGATGGATCTTTTATAGATGTAATTTTATCTCAGGTAGATGAAACAACTGTACTAATAGATAGACTTTTACAACTTTCAAAAGCTAAAAGAGAAAAGTTAAATATTGAAAAAATAAATTTATCAACTTTATTGATAGGAGTAGTAAATAAGAATAAAAGACTACTAGAAGAAAAGGAATTAAATTTAGACTTTAAATGTGAAGATGATATTTATATAGATGCAGACCTGGAATCTATAAGGATGGTTTTTAATAATTTTATAAGTAATTCTATTAAATATAATAAAGGAGACTATATAAAAATCAGTTTATCAAATAATAAATTTGAAATAACAAATAAAGCAGATATAGGTGAAACATTTGATTTAGAACAATTATGGGAGCCTTTTTATGTTGTTGATCAGTCAAGAGCTAAAAAAAATTCTGGAACAGGGCTTGGATTATCTATTGTTGCAAGTATTTTAGAGGCGCATAATTTTAAATATGGAGTAGCTAGAAAAGATGATGAAATAAAGTTTTTTATTGATATAAATTAAAAATTATAATTTAGAAAAACACACTATAAAATTTTTTGTAGTGTGTTTTGTGATTTTCGTGTGATGTATAAAAGTTAATATAAAACACGAGGTGAGCACAGTGAATAAGAAAAAACTTTTAGTGGTTATATTAAGTGTTGCTGTTATTGCAGCAGTTGGAACAGCCACAAGTGTCATATATACAAAAAAAAGCAATAATGAAAATAATAATATAAAAATTGAATTACAAAAAAATCAATTAGAGAAAATACAAACATATAATTTTACATATAAAGTTGACCCTAGTACTTTTGAGATAACTGTTAATTATGGAGGGCATCAAGAGGTAGCATCTAAAGGGCTTCCACAAATGAAAGTTACAGATTATAAAAAGATTGGAAATGTAGAAAGTTGGGTATATCCAGACAAACAGGTAGAAGTTACATTAGCAAAAAATAATGATTATTTAGATGTAAGTATAAAATCACTTACAAATAAAGCGAATAGCTTCGAGTTTCCAAATGTAGAATCCCAAGATTATACCTTACCAATAGGAGAAGGAAAATATATACCAGCTAATAATGCTGAGTGGAAACAGTTCTTAAATGGTTATCAAAATACAACTTTAAGTATGTTTAGTATGCCATTTTTCGCTTTAAATACAGATAACTATGCAATAACATACATTATGAATAATCCTTACAATAATAATATAGCGTTTAATACTACTAATAATATAGATTTTAATATAACACATGATTATACAAGTATAAATAGCAATAAACAGACAGGTTATAGAATCTATGTAGGACCTAATAACACAAGTAATATAGCTAAAACATATAAAGATTACATTGTAAATAAAGGTGATTTTAAGACATTGGCACAAAAAGCACAGGAAAATCCTAATGTTAATAAACTTATAGGAGCACCTGAGATTTATCTTTGGAATGATAGAATAATAGAACCTGATAATATAAATTGGAAAGATTTTATTAGTGAACTTACACCAGCAATTAAGCAGCAGATGATTGCAACTTTACAACAAATTGGTGGGGAACAAGAGCAAATTCAAGCAATTCAGAATGTAGGTAAGTTATCTTATGTTAGTAAATACAATAAAGATCTTATAACATCTGCAATTACTAGTATTTGTGAATCAAAAGATTTTTATAATAAGCAATTACTAACAAATCCTAATACACAAATTAATACGCTTTTAGATAAAGGAATTAATAATTTAGATGATGTTGAAATTATGCAATTAAATCAATTAATACTTCAAAGTGAAATGCCAAAATCATTTGTACCTATAAGTGAGTGGGCTAATAGTGCAACAACAGATATTATAAATGATATGCATAATAGTGGAATTGAATCAGCGTGGATAGGACTTCCTGATTGGAGAGATGCTTATCTAAAACCTCAAATGGTGACAGATGCTGTTAATGATAATTATTTAATGGCTCCTTATGATTCATATACTACAATAGAAAATCCAGGAAGTCTTGCGTGGGATACAGCTGATTTTACTGATAAATCATTGTATAATACAGCAACTATGGTTAATAAAGATGGAAAACCAATAGGTGGATTTAAAAATAAGGGTAGAATTTTAAACGCAACTCTTGCTATGCCTAGTGTTAAAAGTAGAGTAGCTAGAATTTCAAAAAATATACCGAATTTCAATTCTTGGTTTGTAGATAGTGATGCTGCTGGGGATGTTTTTAATGATTATAGTCCAGCTCATATAACAACTAAGGAACAAATAGTAGGAGCTAGGTTAGAGAGATTAAATTATATTGGTGAAAATAAAAAATTAGTTGTAGGATCAGAAGGCGGGCATGGATATGCAGTTGATGCATTAGATTATGCACAAGGAATAGATTCACAGCCATTTTCTTGGATGGATAAATCACAACTGCAAAATAAGCAAAGTCCTTATTATGTTGGTGGATATTATTCTAAAACAGGCGGAGTGCCACCAAAGTTTGGAATGCCAGTACAATTACCAACTTTATATCAAGATATTTTCTATAATCCAGCTTATACAGTTCCGTTATATAAAACAGTATATAATAATGCTATTGTAAGCACATATCATTGGTTATGGGGAACACTAAAAGTTAAAGGTGAAGTACAAAATAATTACTTACATGATATTTTATATAATGTTCCAGCTTTATATCATTTAGATAGTAGTTCATGGCAACAAGATAAGAATATGATAGTAGATAATAATAAAATTTTTGCACCTTTTAGTAAAATAGTTACTAATGAAGAGATGACAAATTTCGAAGTTTTATCAAGTGATAGATTAGTGCAAATGACAGAATACGGTGATAATGTGAAAGTTGTTTCTAATTTCTCTAATAAAGAAGTTCAAAAATTAGGATATACAATACCAGCTAAATCATTAATAATAATAGAAAATGGGAAAGTTATAAGATATACACCTAAAACTTATAATTAAAAGGAGAATATATGAAATTTTTAAAAATTCTAATCTTTATAATTTTGATTGTTTGTATAGGTGGAACTATTGGATTCTTTTATGCAAGAAAAGAAATTTTACCATATAAATATTCAAATTATATAAATGAATATAGTCAGGAATATAATGTAAATCCGAATCTTATTAGAGCTATAATAAAAGTTGAAAGTAATTACAATCCTAATGCTCTCTCAAACATGGGAGCAAATGGATTGATGCAAATAACTAAAGAAACAGGTTATTTTATAGCTTCTAATATAGGTCTTGGAGATTTCAATGAAAGTATGCTATATAATCCTCAAATCAATATACAAATGGGTTGTTGGTATGTGAGCAATTTAGAAAAAGAATTCAATAATACAAGTAATACTTTAGCAGCTTATAATGCAGGTAGAGGAAATGTAGCTAAATGGCTTAAAAATGAAAAGTATTCTAATAATGGAATTGACTTAACTAATATACCATTTAAGCAAACACAAGATTATGTTAAAAGAGTTGAATTTTATGAAAATTTATATTCTAAATTATATTAGTTAAGTTTTATTAGAATCATAAAGAGTATCTATTAAAATATATATTTTAGAGATGAATAAAAAACCTCCTTTTGCTTTAAGTTAGGTTCGTAGCCAAACTTAAAATACAAAAGGAGGTTTTTATTTTTAATACCAATAGTTTAGTTTATACAAAATGAATTTGTAAATATTATATTGTTTTTAAGTTAGAGAATATCTTCTTTAATTGAAGTAGAGTTTTTTTCATCTTCAATTTTTTGTATACTATCTTCACGAATAGCTTGCCTTAATGTTTTAAGATAATCTGAAAAAGCTACCTTATCATCAGCATATGTCATATTAAGATCATATTCTAAGGGTATCCAAGTAGATATATCAGAAATGTTATGTTGAATTAATGCCTCTAAAGAATCAATAGATTTAAAAATTTTTGATTCAGTAGTTTGACGTTCTTCCATTTCTTTATAAAGAGCTTTCATTTCTTTTGAATAATTTGAAGGAAGAGAACTTAGCCAATTATCTAATAATAATTTTTCTGTTTTTTCATGTGTTTTATTTTTTTCAAAAGTAGGTATATCTCCAGTAAAACATTCGCCTAAATCATGTATTATACACATTTTAATTACTTTATCCATATCAACATCTTCAAATTCATCTTTCATCAAAAATGCCATTAAAGTCATCATCCAACTGTGTTCTGCAACACTTTCATGACGACCTTTTGCTGTGTAGCAATGACGAGTTGTATCTTTTAATCGTTCAGCTATTGTTAGTATATCTAATAGTTTTCGTGCTTCCATAGTAGCTCCTTTATTTTTTTAGTATTTATTTGATAGTTAGTGCTTTTAGATAACTTCGACTTAACACTCAGATTGAGTAAAATTTAAATTTAGTCTTAGTTTGTCAGAGTTTTAATTTTTTTAATGTAGGAATAACTTTGTCAGAATAGTGAATATAACTTAGATGACCGTTTCCTTTTAAAATGTCTAAAGAGCAGTTTGATATATTATTGCTTATTTCTAAGATATGAGATCTTTTTATAAAGTCTTTTTCACCATATATCAAATGTGTTGGAATTTTTATTTTATGAAGCTCTTGTAGATCTATATTAGGCTCTTTAACTAATATTTTAAAATCTTTTGAAAATATTGCACCCATTTTAAATGACCAATATGCATAATTTTTCATTGCATGAGGATTTAAATTTGCACCACAAGGAAATATTTCTTCAAGTAAATCAGGATAGCGTGAAGCCATTAAGAGGGCTATGATTCCGCCATCACTATAACCAAGTATTTTTGGCTTTTCTAATAAATAAAGTTTTTTTACAAAGTCCATACAGATATCAGCGAAGTCTTCATAAGTGTCAAATCTTATCCTACTACTTTTACCGTAATTAGGTAAATCCATAGCATATACGGTGTTTTTTTCAGAAAGGTAAGGAATTATCTTATTGAACATCTTATGTGTACAAGAATTTCCATGTATTAAAATTAAAGGAGGACCACTCCCTGCTTTTTCATAATAAATTTGTAAGTTATCATTTAATTTACAATACACTAAAATCACCTTCTTTTAATTAAGTATAACATATTCACTATATTTCATAATGTCTTTCTTTATTGTTAAATTTTCCTTGTTAGAAAGTAATAACTAAGGTGAAATATAGACAAATAAAAAAAATTAGTGTTTTTTCATTATTAAAGTTAAGAATTAATATTATTTAGTAAAAACATTAATTTTACTAAATTTAATAATATGTGTAAACTTATAATATAACATTTAGAATAAATTAATATAGTAAACTTATGAGGATGTGATCAATATGTGTACTAGTTTAACACTAAAATCAAATGATGGTAAAAATTTTTTAGCGAGGACTATGGATTTTACATTAGCTTTTGATGAAAAAGTTCATTTAGTTCCTAGAGATTTTAGTTGGTATGGAGTAGCAGATAAAAAAGAATATTCAAGTAAATATGCTGTTCTTGGAATGTCTATAGTGATGAATAATCATCCTATATTTGCTGATGGTGTGAATGAGAAAGGCTTAACATGTGCAACTTTATATTTTCCTGGATTTGCAAAATATGAAAAAGAATTAGATCAAGAAAGAATAAATATCGCACCTTATGATTATGTGTATTTCATACTGTCAAGTTGTGAAAATTTAGAAGATGTTAAGAGGGTAACAAAAGAGATGTCTTTCATAGATTTACCTTTAGCAATATTAGGAATTACTCCACCTCTTCATTGGATAGTTGGAGATAAAAATGGAAATAGTATAGTAATTGAGAATACGGTAGATGGTCTAGAAATAACAGATAATACTATAGGAGTAATGACTAATAGTCCTGATATAAAATGGCATTTTAAAAATCTTCGTCAATTTATAGGAATAAATCCTGTACAACATCAAGAAGTTAATTGGAGTGGTTTAGAACTTTCAGCTTTTAGTCAAGGCTCAGGTACTTTTGGTATGCCAGGGGATTATACACCATCATCTAGATTTGTAAGAGCAGCTTATTTAAAGAGTGTTAGCACAAAAGCTAATAATGAAGAGGATGCTGTTACAACTTTATTTCATATACTTTCTAATTGTGAAGTTCCAAAAGGAGCAGTCTTAAAAGATAAAAAAGAGTTAGATTACACATTATATACATCAGTTATGTGTAATGAAAGTTTAACTTATTATTATAAAACATATGAAAA
>JBOFRC010000250.1:0-12813 GCA_051650825.1 Sarcina sp.
CAAGAATAGATGCGGATGATATTGCGATTAAAAATAGAATTGAAACACAAGTTATGTTTTTAGAAGAAAATAAAGAATATGCAATGGTTGGTAGCGAAGTTATTTATATAGATGAAGAAGGAAATGATCTTGGGAAAGAAGATAGAAGAGAAAGTAACTCGGAAATTATTAAAAAAATTATGAAGTATAGAAATGAGTTTGTCCATCCAAGTATACTTATCAAAAAATCTATATTAATCGAAGTTGGAAGGTATAAAGAAGCAGATTTTGCTGAAGATTATGAATTATTTTTAAATTTAATCGCTAATGGATATAAAGTATCGAATATAAATGAAAAGTTGCTAAAGTATAGAGTAAGGGGAAGTGGGATATCTCAAAGTAAAAGAAGTCAACAAATACATACAACTACTTATTTAAATAAAAGATATGCTGAATATCTCAAATCTGGAAAATATGAATTTGATTATGTTGATTTTAAAAAGTCTCAACAAGCAGATAAAAATAAAAAAAATGATATTATATTGTCTAAAATAGATAATGCTGAAGGAAAATATAGAGTTTTTCTAATTTTATATTTAATGTTAGTTTCTAAAAAATATTTTACTTGGTTTACTAATAAGATAAAAATTAAATTTGTTTAAGGAGAGTTAAAATGATTAATTTAATTACATGTGTTAGTTATGGAGGAACAGGATCATCAGTTATAACTGATTTATTAAAAGAGTTTGAGGAGATAGATAGTAAGGGTGATTTTGAGTTTTCTTTTTTATATGAACCAGATGGATTAAGAGATTTAAATTATTATGTTGTTGAAGACTTTCAAAGATTAAAAGCTGATGAGGGAATATATAGATTTGAAAAATTATTTAGAAGAATGATGAAAGAAGGCTATGGTAATTTTATCAGTAATACCGATGGAGATAAGCTTTTAAATGATTATATAAATAGTTTAGTTACAGTTGAGTGGGAAGGTTATTGGCATGCTCATAGCAATAGAAATACAACTATAGTTGGAAAACTAGAAAAGAAAATGAATAATTTAAAATTGAGATTTTTTAGGCAGTTTTATTCCAAAATAGATAGGAAGTATTTAGAGTATGCGCCTGATTTTAAAAAAAGTAGAATGATACTTTCAAATTTATCTCAGGAAGAATTTATAGAAAAAACAAAAGATTTTACTGATAAATTTTTAGAATTATTGAGTTCAAATATAAAAACTATAGCTTTAGATCAAATAATACCAGCTAATAATATAGAGAGATACATGAGTTATTTTAATAATATAAAAGTTATTGTAGTAGATAGAGACCCTAGAGATTTATATGTACTTAACAAATATTTTTGGAATGAAGGATGGATACCTACTCAAAATATAGATACATATATAAAGTGGTTCAAAACTATTAGATGTGATAAAAGTTTTAATAGTAATATTTTAAGAGTTCGTTTTGAGGATTTAGTTGAAAATTATGATGCATCAATAGAAGAAATTTTAAAATTTTTAAATATAGATGCAAAGTTACATATAAGAAAAAAAGAAGTTTTTAATCCTGATAAATCTAAAGCGAATATGCATTTATGGCGTAAATATATAGAACAAGAAGAGCTTGAGATTAGAAAAATTGAGAACGAATTACAAGAGTATTGTTATAATATAGAGAGGGTATAGGGACAAAAGTATGCTAAAAAAATTAAAAACAAATAATTTAATTAAAAGTTTTATAGTACTTTTAGGGGGCGAAGGTATAGCATCACTTCTAGGTATAGCTAGTATGGCTTTAATAATTGGAGCTATAAAATTAGAAGGTAATGGAAAGATTTTATCTGTACAAGCTTATTGTATTTTAATAAATAGCATATTAGGTTTTAAATCATTTCAAGCCCTAATAAAATATATAACAATTTCTATAGAAAAAAAAGATAATTATAAAATTAAAAGTTATATAAAGCAATCTTATATATTAGATATTGTAGCAGCCATAATATCAGTAATTGTATGTATTGTTTTTGCTCAAAAATATGGGAAATTCATGAGATGGGATAAAGAATTGGTCTATATGGCATATATTTATAGTTTTGCGACGCTATTTCAAATTCAAGGAACGCCCATAGGGATATTAAGAGCTTATAACAAATTTAACTATATTACATATTCTAATGTAACTGTAGCTTTTATGAGAGTAATATTTTTTATATTAGGTGTGGTAAGTAAACAAAAAGTAATGTATTTTTTCTTAGCAGAAACTATATGCTATGTTTTACCTAATATTATTATTAATATATTAGCATTTAAAACTTTGAAAAAAGAAAAGCTTACTAATTTTTATAAACAAAAAATTGAGTTTGATAAAGAATTTATTAAATTCAATTTTTATAGTAATATTTCATCTACTATAGATTTACCAGTAAGTTCTATAACGACTATTATGATAGATAAATATTTAGGGTATGATTTAATAAGTATATATAAAATATTCGAAAAAATAGGTGCATTAATAGGAAAAGTTGGGGCACCTATTGGTCAAATAATTTATCCGGAAATGAATATACAAATAGCAAAAAAACAATATAAAGATGCAAAAAAACTTAATGATAAGCTTTTATTTTTTATAACAGTTACAGGGATTGTTTTAATCATAAGTGTTTTAGGAACTTATAAATGGTGGTTAGGTATATTTATAGTAGAACATGAGCTATATATTAATTCATTAGTATTCTATTTGAGCTTTATAGTTTTTATAAATGCGACTGTAGGTGTGCATAGTTTATTTATGGCTTTAGGATATATAAAATATACAATTCCTATTTTATTAGGTGTGAATAGCATTTATTTAATTATTATGTTTTTAGCTATAAATTTATTTCAATTAAATGGAGTAATAGGGGCTTTATTTGTCCAAGCTATAGCAATAATTATAATTAAAATAGTAATTATGAAAAGGAATAATTATAAAGAAAAATTGGGGGCAATGTAGAATGATGAAAAAAATATTATTTGTTCCATGGACTATTTCTGGAGGCGGTGGAAGTGAGCATATTTTGCAAGTTTTAATCAACCAATTATATAAAGAAAAATCTTTAGAAATAGATGTTTTAGAGATAGAAAAGGGAAAGCATAAAATTGAAGGAATAAATATAAAAAGTATTTTTAAACATAATTGTTTAGATAAAAATATATTTGATAAAGTTAAGCGGAATATAAAATTAAAAATGTTAATACTTTGTCCAACTCTTATGGCTAGAAAATATATTGAAAAAAATTATGACGTAGTTGTAAGTTTTAATTATTTATATCCTACATTTTTAATATCAAAATTAAATTCAAAAAAGATTTTTTGGGTACATGGAAGCATATCTAATTTAAATTATAAAAAATTCAGTGGTGTTAAAAGGATACAAACACAATTTATGAATTTTTTACAAAAAAGAGCGATGCAAAAAGCTGATGTTATAGTAGGAATTTCAAACAAAACATGCGAATCAATTTTAGAAGTTTATCCTGAAGTAAAACCAAAATTGAAAAAGATTTATAATGGATATAATTTTGACAACATTAAGGGGAAAAGCTGTGTTAGCTGTAATCAATCAAGTGATTTAATTTATGTTGGACGTTTAGACAAGAATAAAAATGTATTGAGTTTAGTTAAAAATGTTGAAAGTTTATTAAAAACAAAAAAAAATTTAGTATTTAATATTATTGGAGAAGGTCCAGAAAAGAAAAGTATAGAGAGCTATATTCAAGAAAAAAATTTAATGGAAAATATAAAATTGTTAGGATATAAAGAAAATCCATATAAATATATGAAAAGTTCTAAAATACTACTTTTAGGATCAAAGTTTGAAGGGTTTCCAACAGTGTTGATTGAAAGTTTGTATTTACAACTTCCATTTATAAGTACACAAGTAGGTGGAGTTCAAGAAATTAGCAATCAAGGAGAATATGGAGTTATTGTCGATTTAGATACTCAATTTGAAAAAAAAATTTTAGAAGTTTTAGAAAATTACGATATATATAAAGAAAAAGCAATAAAAGGAGGCGAATATATTTTTAAATTTTCAGAAGAAAATTTTGTGAGAAGCTTTTTAAAAGAAATTGAGAGATAATTTGAGAGGGTAATATAAATGAATAAAAAATTAGTGGTTAGTTTATTAATAGGAACACAATTATTAGGGGTAGGATATTTAAATACGTATATAAATGAAAAAAATAATATGGAATTTAGAAAAATAAAGTTAGAAGAAAACCATAATTATTTTGATGATGGACAATTGAAGGGAGAACCGATAAAATTACGAAGTGATGAGTTATTAGAGGAAAAAATTGTTAAAGTTAATGATAAGTTAAGTATTATAGAAAAAGATTTGAAATGGGCAGAAGAACTTAATTTAACTAATGAACCAGAAAAGTTAATTCTTCATCATATAGCGGCAACTCGTAGTGATACGATAAAGGTAGAGGAAGTACATCGTTGGCATTTACAAAATAAATGGGCTGGAATAGGGTACCATTTCTATATAAATAAAAATGGTGAAGTTTATAGAGGTCGACCAGAAAATGCAGTAGGAGCACATGCTAAGGACAATAATATAAATACTATAGGAATTGCTGTAGAGGGAGATTATGAGTTTGAAAATATGCCTTTAAAGCAGAAAGATGCAGTAATTAATTTAGGCGTTTATTTAAGAAATAAATATAGCCTTGATAAAGTGGAAAAACATAAGGATGTAAATAGTACTAGTTGTCCAGGAAAAAATTATCCATTTGAAAGTATAAAAAAGAATATTTTAAAATCTCCAGTTTCTATCGAAGACAATTATGAGTGGCAAGTAGAAAATGGAAAAACATATTATATTGATATAGCTACTGGTGAAAAAATGATAGGTAAAAGATTTATAGGAGAAAGCACTTATTATTTTAATGAAGATGGGGAAATGCAAATAGGATGGCAAATAATCAATGGACAATATCATTATTTTGATACCAATGGATATATGTTGACAGGTCTTGTTTATTTAGGTGAAAGCACATATCTTTTTAATGAAGAAGGAATGATGCAAATAGGATGGCAATTAGTGGATGGTAAGCAATACTATTTTGATACTAATGGATATATGCTAAAAGGGTTTGTTTACTTAGGAGAAAGTACTTATTATTTTAATGAAGAAGGAATAATGCAAATAGGATGGCAATTAGTGGATGGTAAGCAATATTATTTTGATACTAATGGGTATATGTTAAAAGGATTTGTTTATTTAGGGGAAAGTACTTATTATTTTAATGAAAATGGGGAAATGCAAATAGGATGGCAAATAATTAATGGAGAATATCATTATTTTGACACGAATGGATATATGTTAACAGGGTTTGTATATTTAGGAGAAAGTGATTATTATTTTAACGAAAAAGGAATAATGCAGATTGGATGGCAAACAATAGAAAATCAAAAATATTATTTTTATGAAAATGGGTATATGGCTAAGGATACAGTTATAGACGGAATTATTATTGATAAAAATGGGGTTGCGAAATAAAATGGTAAAAAAGGGGATATTGAGAAGTGTTGCATTAGTAGGAATCATGATGGTGTGTTTAAATTTTACAAATAATGCTTTTGCAACAGAGGTTGATGAAATTTCACATGATATTGATAAATATAAATTAAATCAAGAAATAGAAAACTATGACTATTATAATCTAAAGGATTATGAAACAGACACTAAAATAAAAAGTGCTAGTATTAATTATTTACTTTTACCTACGTCATTTGATGACTATATAAGTAGTCAAGAGGGAAAATTGCACATAATTAGTAATGGAAATAAGTTTGTAGAAGCTAGTATTGATGAAGTTAGAACACATGCGGATATAAACTTTTTTTCAAAGCCTAGTGATAAATTTCAATTTTTAGAGCTTAATAGATATAGAGAAATTAATTCAGTAAAATTGAATTCATTTTTCAAATCTTTAAGTATAAGGCCAGGAAACTTAAATATTTACGAAGGTAAGGCAGAAATTTTTAAAAAAGCTGCTAAAGCACAAGGTATAGATCCTATTTATTTAGTAGCTCATACATTAATAGAAACTGGAAATGGAAATTCGCAATTAGCACAAGGAAATTATATTTTATTAGATGACAGTGGAAAAGCTGTTTTAGATAATAACGGTTATGTGATTATGGCTAGTGAAGATGTTCCGGCAAATAAAAAAATGAAAGTATATAATTTTTTTGGAATTGGTGCTGTAGATTCGCATCCTTTAATAGGTGGATTAACTTATGCATATAAAAATGGATGGACAACTATTGATAAAACTATAGAAGGTTCAGCTAAGTGGATTTCAACTAATTATATAAATTCAACAAATCCTAAATTTAAAAATCAAAACACTTTATATTCAATGAAATGGGATTTTACTAGCACATGGCATCAATATGCTACGGATGTTCAATGGGCATTGAAAATTGCGAATAATATGTACAAATTAGCATATTTATATGAAGGAAATTCATTAAGCTTTGAAATTCCGTTGTACAAGCATACTAAGGATATTCCAAATAGTTTTAAAGAAAATAAAAATGTGAAATATGCGAATAAATCAATAAAATTTTTTGATTTATATTTAAATAATAAGGGTACCTTTCAAGCTGGAAATGAGATTTTTATATATGGAGAGACAAGTGATAAAAATTATTTTGTTAGTAAAGATATTAATGGCAATATAATTTTAATATCTATTAATGATAAAAACAATTTATTAAACGGTCTATATGAATGGAAAATTGATAATGAAGGGTACCATACGTTAGTTAATACAAGTACAGGAAAAAAAGTTTATAGTTGGTTTGAATTATATAATAATATGTATTTTTTTAATGATAAAGGTCAAATGCAAGTAGGATGGCAATATCTAGGTGAGAGTTGGTACTATTTCTCAGATACAGGTCAAATGCAAATAGGGTGGCAATACTTGGGAGAAAGTTGGTATTATTTTGATAATAATGGATATATGCAAACAGGATGGAAAATAATAGATGGTAAGCAGTATTATTTTGCTGATAATGGATATATGCAAATAGGGTGGCAATATCTAGGTGAGAGTTGGTATTATTTTTCAGACGCAGGTCAAATGCAAATAGGGTGGCAGTATTTAGGAGAAAATTGGTATTACTTTGCTAATAATGGATATATGCAAACAGGATGGCAAGTAATAGACAGTAAGCAATATTATTTTGCTGATAACGGATATATGCAAATAGGATGGCAATATTTAGGCGGGGGATGGTTCTATTTTTATGAAAATGGAGAAATGGCTGAAAATACTGTTATAGATGGTTTTATAATTGGAGAAAATGGATATAGTAATAAAATTTAAATATTCATAAATCTTTAATATGGATTTAAATTACAAATATGTTATAATGATACTGTTCAAAAAATGAACAGTATCATTTTTTTTAGGGGGAGAATATTTAAGGTGAAAGAAAAATTATTAATTTTAAGGGTAATAAATAAAAATACAAATCTAAGCCAAAGAGAATTAGCTAAGTTGATAAATGTTTCAGTTGGAAAATTAAATACTTTAATAAAAGAAATGCAAGATGATAGAATTATAAATATTTTAGGAGATAAAAAAGGATTTAGATATGAAATAACAAAGTTGGGATTTGCAAAATTAGCAAATGATCTTAAAGAAAATGTGGGGAGAAGAGTAAGTATACATAATAATAAGAATAATAGAGAAATCAAGGAATGTATAATTTTAGCTGCTGGAAATAAAACTGAATTTAATAAACCAGCTAGTTTTTTAGAGCTAGAAGAGAAAAGTGTTTTAGATAGACAAATTCAGATATTAAGAGATAATGGTATTGAAAAAATTTATATAGTTACAGGGTATAAAAAAGAATACTATGATACGTTTGCTAAGGAGTATCAAAATATTGTATGTATTCATAATGAAAATTATAAATGGACTGGTAGCATGGCATCATTAGCACTTGCTAAAAATTATATAAGAAATGATTTTTTATTAATAGAGAATGATTTAGTATTTGAAAATATTGCTATTGAGAAAGTATTGAAATCGGAAAATAGAGATTTAATATTGATAGTTAATGAGAGCGGTTCAGGAGATGAGGCATTTGTTGAGATTAGGAATAATCTTATATATAAAATGTCAAAAGATATTCATCAGATTGGTAGAATTGATGGAGAAATGTTAGGGATAAGCAAAATAAGTAAAAAATTTTATGATATGATGTGTGAAGAATTTGATATGAGTATTAATCCTTATATAAACTATGAATATACAATGCTTGATGTTGCTAGAATATATGACTTAGGATATGAAAAAATTCCAGATTTAGTATGGGGAGAAATTGATGATAAGCAACAATATGATAAAATAAGAAAATTTATTATACCTAGAATAAAAAGGAAAGAATTATTAGGGAAAATAGAACAGGTTAAGGAAATAATAGCTAGAGGCTTAGAAGTCGAGGTAAGTAAAATAGAAAAAATTAAGGCTATAGGAGGTATGACTAATAAAAATTATAGTGCAAAAGTTGATAATAAAGAATATGTAATAAGAATTCCTGGAATAGGAACATCTGAAATGATGGATAGAATAAGTGAGGGGAAAAATTCTAGCCTTGTTGCAAGAATAGGAATCGATGCAAATATTTTGTATTATGATGATAAAACAGGAACTAAAATATCAGCTATGATAGAAGGAGCAGAAACTATTAATGCAGCAATGGCTAAGAAGCCAAGTGTTATGAAGATGACAACTGATTTACTTCGTACTTTACATAATTCAGATATTAAAATGGAAAATACTTTTGATGTTTTTGAGAATATAAATTTATATGAAGACTTAGTAGAAAAAAATGATGCTATATATTTTGAGAATTATAGTGAAGTTAGAGAAGACGTTATGTGTATTAAAGAGGTTTTAGAGGAAAATGGAAGATGTTTAGTGCCATCTCATAATGATACTGTTCCAGAAAATTTTATAAAGGATAAAAATGGGGATTTATATCTTATAGATTGGGAATATGGTGGGCTTAATGATCCAATGTGGGATTTAGCAGCACATAGCCTAGAGTGTTCGTTTACTGCCGAGGAAGAAGAGCTTTTGCTAAAAACATATTTTGGAGGAGGCATAAAAAAGCAAGATAAAATAAGAGTATTATGTTATAAAATATTACAAGATTTTTTATGGAGTATATGGACAATTATTAAAGAAGCAAAAGGAGATAATTTCGGTTCTTATGGTATAGATAGATTTAATAGATGTAAAGATTTATTAAGTGTTTTAAAGAATGAGTATATTTTGATATAGAAAAATAATGATATTAAGGGAGCGTATTATGAAAAATAATTTTTATAAAGGAACTGGAAAGGGAGTCATATCGGCTTTAACTTGGGGGATAGATACAGCATTTACAGTAGTATTACTTGCGATGACACCATTTATTAAGACCGAAGAAGCCATATTTTTAGCACCATTTGTTAGTGTATTTTTACATGATTTTTTTTCAAGTATTTGGGTACTTATATATTTAACATTTAAAGGACAACTAAAAGATTTTATAAAAGGGGCTAAGACGAGAAGTGCAAAGTTTGCCATGCTTGGAGGACTACTTGGAGGACCTGTTGGGATGACAGGATATTATCTAGCTATGAAGCATATGGGTGCTTCTAATACAGCCGCAATTTCAGCGATTTATCCAGCATTTGGAGCTATTCTAGCAGCTTTAGTTTTAAAAGAAAAAGTAAACAAAAAAGCATGGCTTGGAATAATTTTAATGATACTTGGAATAGGTCTTTTAGGATTTACTGGTGAAGCTGGAAGTTTTAATTTAATTGGATTTGGATGTGCAATGCTTACTGTTGTAGGTTGGGGAAGTGAGTGTGTTGTTTGTGCTTATGGGATGAAAGATGATGAGATCAATCCAGAGCAAGCTTTACAACTGAGACAATTAACATCAGCAATTTTTTATGGGATAATTATACTTCCAATTATGAAAGCTGTACCTTTGCTTAAAGAAATAGTTATTGCAAGTGATGTTATGTGGCTTCTAGTATTTATATCAATAGCTGGAACGATTTCATATCTTTGTTATTATGGTGCTATTAATCAAATTGGTCCAACAAAAGCAATGTCAATTAATATAACTTATGTAATTTGGTCTATGATTATAGATGGATTTATCCTTGGGAATACAATAACAGCGAAAATGATAATGTGTGCAATACTTATAATAATAGGTTGTATTATGGTAGCAGCACCGAGTAAAGAGCATGTAATAGAAGAGAATAATACGCAAAGTGTAAGAGTATAGACAGGAGGAATATATAATGAGAGCAATACTTTTAGCAGCAGGAATGGGGACTAGACTTAGACCATTGACATATACAACACCAAAATCATTAATTGAAGTAAATGGAAAGCCTTTGCTAGAACGACAAGTTGAAATGCTTAGAGAAAAAGGTGTTGAGGAAATTATAGTTTTAACAGGATATTTGAAAGAAAAGTTTGATTATCTTGTACAAAAATATGGAGTGAAACTTATATATAATGATAAGTATAATAAGTATAATAATATATATACAATGTATTTAGTAAGGGAATATTTAAGTAATAGCTATGTTATTGATGCAGATATTTATATTAATGAAAATTTTATTTTGAAAAATCCAAAAACTTCGATGTATTTTTGTGCAAATAAGATAAATTTTAAAAATGAGTGGAAAGTTTATTTTAATGAAACTAATACTTTAAAATCGATAGAAGTTGAAAGTGGAGATGGATATATTCTTTCAGGAGTTTCGTTTTGGAGTAAAGAAGATAGTGAAATTATAGTTAAAAAGCTAGAAGAAAAAATAGAAAATAGTGAATTTAAGGATTTATATTGGGATGATATAGTAAAAGAAAATATAGACAATCTTAATATAACAGTTAAGCCTTTAAGTGAAACAAGTGTATTTGAAATAGATAATCTTAAGGAACTTGAGATAGTTAAAAAATTTATAGAGAGTAACTAAGGAGTATCCAAATACAGTAATGAAAAAATATGCTTTGAAAAATTGTATTTTATTTAAATGAATAAAAGAAAAATCCCTAATGCTACTTATGCATTAGGGATTTTTTATCTGAAAATTAGTTTTTGTTTAATTATATTTTCTATTTTAAACTTATGCTTTTACAGAACTTGTTTTCTTTTCAGGTATTCTCACAAAATTACTTATAATAAATGTGATTATGAAAGGTATTATCCAAGCAAAACCTATACTATAAAGAGGTATATATGAGAATAAGTCGTTTAATACTGGTATATTACCAGCAATAGCTGTAATGATACTTATAGCAAGAGTTACATATACGCAAGCTTTGTAAACTATTTTACCTTTAACAAAGTTATCGAATAAGTTTAGTAATATAAGAACTATTGTTATAGGGTATATAATCCCAAGTATACTTGCAGAAAAAGCAACTATTTTACTAAGTCCAAGACTTGCTATTCCTATGCTTGCAATAGCCATAACTATTACATTAATTTGATATTTTAATTTCCCTTTAGAAATTCTTTCGAAGAATTCTCCACCAGCTGATAGAAGTCCGATAGATGTTGTGAAACAAGCAAGTCCAAGAGCTACACCAATAGCTATTTTACCGGCTTTACCAAGTATTGATTCTGATAGGAATAGTAGTAATCCTGAATTATCCATACCAATAGCTTGAGTTCCAGTAGTAGCACCAAGAAATACAAGTCCACCATAAACTACAGCAAGTCCAATAACTGCTATTATACAAGCTCTAACAGTAACTTTTATAATTTGGTTATCTTTATATCCTTTAGACTTTACAGCTCCAATAATAAGTGAAGCAAAGATGATTGAAGCAAGTGCATCCATTGTTTGGTATCCTTCAAGTAAAGATGTAGGTAATGGATTAGTAACAGTTGCTGTTGAGTAAGCATCTACAGGAGATACAATTCCTTTAACTATAAGAACAACAAGTATAATTAGAAGAACAGGTGTTAAAAACTTACCTATAGTTTCTATAACTTTTGATGGTCTTAAAACAAATATTAAGTTAATTGCAAAATATATTATTGTAAATAATAGCGGATTAAAGTTTGAAAAGTTTGGACTTATTGATATTTCATAAGTTGTAGCTGCTGTTCTTGGGATTGCAAGAAGAGGCCCAATCATTAGAAATAATACAATAGAATAAACTTTAGAGAACTTGCTACCAACTTTAGCAGACATCTCTTCAAAGTTCCCGTTATTTTTAGTAGCAGCTAAAAGTCCTAGTAGAGGAAGTCCAACTCCTGTTATTGTGAAACCTATTATTCCAAGCCAGTAATATTCACCAAGTGTTTGTCCAAGATATGGAGGGAATATTAAGTTACCAGCTCCAAAGAACATTGAGAATAATGCGAATCCAATTATTAAGTAATCTTTTCTTTTTTTCATTGTGCCTCCTCCTAGAATTTTTCTTATTGCGTAAAGTATATTTAATATAAAACTTTTAATGTTTAATTTTAAATATGCTTTGAAATAAGAGTAAAGCTGTTAAATTTAGCTATTAAATTCTATGTATTTGTAAATTTCGTTTATCTTTAAAATTATCTTAACAGAAAAAAATTAATAATTCAACAAATTAAAAACCATAAATTGTTACTACATTCATAAAATTAGGTATAAAATTAACGATTTAATAATAAAAGTGTTAAAAAAAGAAAAAAAGAGTATAAATTATATTTAAATAAGCTATCCCATTATTAGATTGTTAAAATGTAAACTTTT
>JBOFRC010000251.1:0-2391 GCA_051650825.1 Sarcina sp.
ATATAGAAAAAAAATTGTTTATATAAGTTAATAGTGTATTAGGGATATAAAGGTTTAATAAACCGATGATAAAGCCTAAGAAATAAATTCCTGAACAGTAAGTCCAAAATTTAGCATATTTAATTTGAACATAAGTCCAAGTTGGTAAGTCTTTAGAAATTGTATCAACAAATAAAAAATATTTAAAAGCTTCATTAATTTTATTGCGTCTTACATAATGTTTCACACCTAAAAATAATGTTATTAAAAAAAATATTAAATTACTAATCATGATAAAACCTCCTATAATTTTTTGAAAAAGAAAACTATTTGCTATTATATACTTAGTATATTCTTAAAAAAAATCTTTTTAAAGGTTATTTTGATTAAACGGTTACAATTTTTATTAAGAATAGTTGGGAGTATAATAAAACTAATTTATATTAAGGAGTTGGTTCTTATGGAAACTATTAATGATATTAAACAAATTATGAATACTATAGAAAATAAATATCTAATTCAAAATAAAAATGGAACATTTGAGTTAAACCCTAAAGTATATGAATTGTATTCAAAAAATTTAGTAGATAAAATTAAATTTGGAATGAAGAATATGAATAAAGCTATTTTATTAGGAGCTATTAAATTTAAAATGAATGATGAAAATGGGGTAAACAAAGTACAAGTTATTTATAAAAATAATGAAAAATTAATAGCTTATTTTACGAAAGGAAATAGTGCAGATCCAGAATTATTTTCTGTAGAATATAATTTTTTACATAGTTATTGTTCTGAATTTGGATATAGTTGGGCCGGTTTCTGGTGTTATGTAAATGAAGAAGGATGTGCACTTTTACATGAAGCTATTTCTGATATTGCAGAAGCAATTAGTATAGGGAAAGCTATTGCAGTAGTATCTGGTGAAGTAGAGTTAGCTCTTGGAATGAAATTAGTATTAATGTATATGGATGCTGTAGAAACTGCATTTTATGTAGGAGCACGTGATGGTGGAGCTACTATGGATTGTTGGGGTAGTCCTATGGGTGTCTATGTAATATATGGGGCTCTTCCAGTAAGTAATTAATCATTGTAAAGAAAAGCTAGAGAAATCTAATCCTCTAGCTTTTGTGATTAATGTAAGCATTGTAAATAAATGAATAGGTTACTTACATTATCGGTTTGTAAAGATAAACATTTAGTATTATTAGCATATTTTATTGCTTATATGTATATATTTATAAAAAACAAATTACTACAATAAAAATATATGATACTTAGTTGATTTATTAAAAGTAAGATTTTTAATTCTTGCTTTTTATATAAAACTATTATAGAATATGCTAGAAACTAATAATACATAGAATATAGTAGTTTCTCAATTAAGTATCATAAAAAAAGGATTGAAGATTTTCACATCTTCAATCCTTTTTTGTTCTTTGATTCTTACCAATTGGAAAACACATATAAAATTTGAATTACATTGCTTAATTATAAACATTTAATTATAGAGTTTTTATGTTTATTTTAAATATTCTGCATACATAAATCCGCCATGCTCACCATAATATGTTGACCACCAATCTCCTACTTTACAATCTAATTTTATTTTATCACCTTTTTTTACTTGTCCAATTACAGGGTAGTTTGTTCCTGCTCCTGACCTAACATTTAAAACACTAGCTGTAACTATTCCATACTTGCAATTATCAGCAAGTATTACATCTTTTAGATAAACCCAGCTTTCAATTTCTTTTAATAGAACTTTATTATTTGAAATTTGTTCTACTGTATAAGTTTTTCCTTTTACCCAATCTGGAATAGCTTGTCCTGTTGCATAAGTAGGAGTTGATTCTTTTAATTCAACTTTTGCACCAACAGAAATATTAGTACTTTGTGATTCATTTTCAGTAAGAGCTTGTGGTTTTTTTATATAAATATCTTCATCAAATATATCTAAATCTGTTGAACTTGTAAAATTTCCATTGTCAGCATATTGCCATCCTATTATATTAGTTCCCCATAGTTTTACGGGACTCGCTTTAGATACTCCATATTCAGCAAGCCATAAACCATACTGTGTTAGGTTATTATCATCAAAATGTTCATTTATAAAACTTAAGTAGCTATAAATAACGGGTTTATGACCTGTAAGTTTTTCTATTTCACAAGCAAAATCTAATATGCATGTATTAATAGTCATGTTATTTTGATTATCAGCTACTTCTATGTCTATAGCAATTCTACAATCATAATCTAAGTCTTTAATTTTTTCATACATAAATCTAGCTTGTACTGCTCCGTCATCATATGCATGCATGAAATGATAAAATCCTATTGCCATACCAGCATTTTTAGCTTTTTGATAATTTTGCATTAGTAAAGGATCGGTATAAGTTTGACCTTCAGTTGCTT
>JBOFRC010000252.1:0-48728 GCA_051650825.1 Sarcina sp.
AACTAATTCTAACTTGACATACATGTAAAGTAAAAAAATCTCAATTTATAGTTGTATACACCTTAACACATGCCTGCATAGCATTTTAATATCAAAAAAAATCATCGCCCCCTATATAGTTAGCAATGACTTTTTCATTATTCTTCATTTAAAATAGGTCTAAAACACTCTAAAATTTCTAACGCTTTACTTCTTTTTAAATTTCGTATATTTTTCGTTTGTCCAATTTTATCAACCTCATCAAAAGCTCTTTTAGCCATCTCCATCCATTCTTCAGGGATAAATACAGTTGATAAACTTTCTAAAGGACAACTTAAAAGAAACTTTTCTAGTCCAAAAAATGTATAAATATAAATATCATGTAACTGCATTAATTTCACATAGTCATGAGCTACTTCACACTCTAAGTTATAACTATAAATATCTACAAAAAAGAAATCAAATATCTCTTTTTCAGCAGAAAATCCATCTATATTTCTAATTTTAATTTTTTTATTTTCAGCAAAATTTTGATTATATAAATCTATTATGTCCTTATTTTCTTCATATACTATAATTTCTGTAACTTCTTCTTTTTTAGCTATTTCTTGAACATAATACCCAAGTCCAAGTCCTAAAACACCACATTTCCCTTTAGCTTTTCTAATAGCTTCTTTAGTTCCTTGTATTTCCTTTACAGATAAGCTCATTATTAATTCTCCAGCTATTTTCAGTTCTATTGGAGATTCTTTAAGCATTTTTCTTCTTTTATATAAATATCCATCTGTAACATTAGGAACTTCACTATATAGGATTTCTACATTACCTAAAATGCCTTCCCTCAAGAAGTTTTTATATTCCTTTATTTTTTTCTCACAACCCTCTGCACTATATGATGTCATATTATTTGCTCCTATTCTTTTATTTCTACCTTTAGCTTATATTTATTCATAGATTTTATTATACCATTTGAAAAATAACTATCAATATTTTTTACATTATACTATAAATATAGAGCCTTTTCCCATACTTACTGTAAACTTTTTATAAATTGATTAAATTTGTTTTATAAAAAATTAAATACTATTAATTATTATGTTAAACTAATAAGGCAAAAACTTACTATCGAACTTACTTATATTATCTTCTGCATCTTTAAACTTTACAAATTTAAATTTTTTCATATACTCTAATTCATAAAAATCTTTAATTTTTTCAAATTCATCGACGTTATATTCTGTTACTTCGTCTCCTAATTTTTCTAGAGTATCCCTTGCTGCTAACTTTTTAGCTAAAACTTCCCAAAAAACTAATTCATTGTATCGTTCAATTATTTTAAAATCTATTCCATATTCAAAATCTGAATTACCACTTTCATCTAAAAACTCATTTCCACATCTTGATAAAAGATTAAATAAAGCTTGCTCTTCGCTATCATTTAAACCCTTATTACCATAACTTTTTATATGAGTTCCTAGAAGACTTAATTCTTTAATTATCTCAAAATCTTTTTTTGTTAAATTTCTTAAATTATTCACCTTCGCACTCATGTTTTGACCGTTCCTCCACACCTTATAAATTCAATAAAACAATTTTACCATTTATTTCCAATAATTTAAAGATATTTATTATTTTTTTTATATTTTTTTTAAATTTAATTATTATGCAAAAAAAAATAAATTTAGAAGCAATCTCTAAAAATAATCCTTATCCTCAGTATATTACATATTTTTAAAATTCTCTAATAATAAAATGATATAAAATAATCATACAAAATGCTTAATTTATACCTAACTACTATTGATTTTATATTTCAATGTTATATAATTAAGAAGACCTTAGTTATTTTTTATAACTAATATAACGAAAAAGTAGGTGTATCAAATGGAAGATAAAAAAGTTTTAATGAGCGAAGAAGCTTACAACGAATTCAAAAGTTTTCTTGAAGAAAACGGTGTTGATGAATATACAATAAGATTAGACTTAGCTGGATACGGATGTAGTGGTCCTGCTTTCAACATAAGTGTTGATTCAAAATTAGATGGAGATATCGAAGAAAAAGTTAACGATATCTTATTCTTAATCGAAGAAAGCTTAATCGATGATTTTGGTGGATTCAAAATCCTTTCATCAAATGAAAATGACGGAAACGGTTTAGCACTTAAACCTTTCATCGAATCAGAAGGTGGATGTGGAAGCTGCGGAGGCGGATGTCACTAATCTACTAAAGTTAAATGACCTATATTACTATAAACTTAGTAATATAGGTCATTTTTATATTTAAATATTTTTATTTATATCTATCTATATCTCTTTGTATATCATTTAACAAGGTATTAAGCTCTGATACTTCACTTTCTTCTATCATTTTATTCAATAGCATTTGGTATCTTGAAGCATCTGATGCTCTACCAAGCGATATAAGAGTTAGTATGCTATTCATAACATTACTTATTATCTCTGACTTAACTTCAAATAACTTTTGAGCATCTTTAATCTCATCTTTAATCTCTAACATTTCTTCATCTAACATAAATGCTGCATCTGCAGCTTTCTTTAATTTACTTTTAATATCAATAGGAACATTCTTTTTATATTTATAATTAAGAGAATGCTCTATAGTTGCCCAAAAGTTCATAGCAAGTGTCCTTATTTGGAATTCAGCAAGTATTATTTTCTGACCTTCTGCCATATTGATAGGATATCTTATAACTATATGATAACTTCTATATCCACTTTCTTTAACATTTCTAACATAATCTTTTTCATAAAGAATAGTCATATCTTTTCTCTCTCGTAAAAGTTCTATGACTTTATCAATATCATCAACGAATTGACACATAATCCTTATACCTGCTATGTCTTCCATTTCATATTGTACTCTGTCAATAGGGATATTATACTTATTAGCCTTTTCCAAAATACTTGAAACTTCTTTAACCCTTCCTGTAACAAACTCAATTGGTGAATATTCATTTTTTCTTCTATATTCTTTTCTTATACTCCTTAGTTTGACCTTAAGCTCTTCGACAGCCTGCTCATATGGAGTTAAAAATTGCTTCCAATTCTTCATAGCCACAATATCACCTTCTCATATATATTATCCAAGTTATAATTATAACAAAAATAACTATAAAACTAAACAAGTTAAGTTCGATAATTAAATTATTATTATTTATACAACAGAAAGGATGTTTTAACTTGAATATCATAAACAAAGAACATTTACAGTTTAATTCAATTGCTAATATAGACCTATATAACTTATTGTTTGATAAAACAATATATTGCCCAGTATGTGAAAATTTGTTTAAAGCCCGTACTATTAGAGCTAAAACAGCTAGAATTTTAGAAAAAGATTCTGACTTTTTTCTACGCTACAAAACTATAAATCCTTATTTTTATGATGTTTTAATTTGCCCATCTTGTGGTTATTCTGCCCTTAAAATAGATTTTGATAAAATTCATGATAAGCAAAAAGAATTAGTAAAAATTTATATAACCCCTAGATGGAATCACAAAAATTTTCTAGATATTTATGATATAAATGTAGCATTAGAAAGATATAAACTAGCTCTTATTACAGCTAGCACCATAAACAAAAAAAATAGTACAAAGGCTATGATTTGCCTGAAAATAGCGTGGATGTATAGACTTTTAGAAGATTCTAAATCAGAACAGATTTTTTTAGAAAAAGCATTATCTAATTTTGAACTTGCGTTTTTCAACGAACAACTTCCTGTTTATGAAATGCAAAAAACAACACTCCTATATCTAATAGGAGAATTACATAGACGACTTGGTAACTTAGATATAGCTCTTAAAAATTTTTCTGAAGTTTTAACAGATCAAACTGCTCCTCATAAACTAAAAGAATTATCTCGTGATATGAGTTATTTAATAAAGAATAAACCGTAAAAAGGACACTATACTAAGAAATATTTTCTTGGTATAGTGTCCTTTTTATATAATAATATTTTAAATTCTATTTAGTTTCTAATTAGCTAACTACACTCCAAAGTGCTGGTACATTACTTGGCTCCCATCCAATCAGTGACTGATGTGATTGTAAACACTTATAAGTTTTTCCACCATATGATACTATAGTCCCTTGAACATAGTTCGTACTAGCTACCCAAACTCCACTATCTGGAATTTCTGGTTCTACTGGTGGCTCAACTGGCGGCTCAACCGGAGGTTCCACTGGTGGTTCAATTGGTGGAGTTACTGGCGGAATCCCATCAGAATCTATTAATACTCCATTTACATATATATTAGTTGGTTTTGCCTCCTTTATTCCGCCTTGGCAACTTCCTGCAATCTCTATAACAGCCCCATTTTTCCAAGTAGAATTCCAACTTGGATTAGTAAATGTGTATTTATTTCCGTCTGCGACAAAATTACAGCTCCATGCTGAATCTAGTTTTTTGTCAAAATCTAGTTGAATGTTCCACCCTGCTGTAATATCCTTACCTGAGTTATTTTTTAATACCATTTTATAATTTGCTCCTGATCCCCAATCACTAGTTATCTCAAAGTCAAAACTAAAATCTTTGCTAACTTCTGCTGGGTCTATAACTTTTACTATTCTGTCTACTGTAGAAGTATTATTAGCACTATCTGTTACTGAATAAGTAAGCTTATACTCACCTTTCTTTGAAGTATCTACATTACCAATAACATTTATTTTTGCTGTTAAATCTCCATCTTCTTTATCATCAGCTGTTATACCTTGTAATGGATCAAACTTATCACCTATATTAAGTTTTACATCACTAACCCCTCTTATTACTGGTTTTTTATCAACTGGATTAGTGCTACTATCGCCAAATTTTTGGAATATTTTAGCGAATTCAAATCTATTATTAACACCTGGATTATTATCTACTTTTGCATCCCTATTAATTGACCAACAAGATGTCATCCCAATGCCTTTTTCTATTGCATGATTAACAACTAGTTCAGTCCATTCTGTTGTAAAAGTCGGATGTGCTGCTCCCTCAAATCCAATTGATGGCGTAGTTCCTATTTTTTTATAAGCTTCTTGCTCTGTTAAATCTATATTAGAATACTTCTTAAAATAATCTTGTACTTGTTTCATCGTGCTATCAACAGCTCTTAATGATGCTGTTCCATAGTTTTCTCCAGGCCCAAGTGTCCCACTTCCATAACACATAGTCATTATATTAACACATTCGACATCTACACCTTCAGCTAAATATACCTCTAAAACATTAAGTTGAACCGGTGTCAATCCATCTGGAAGTACAGGTAATGTTAATACTACATCTACCCCTGTTTTATCTTGTAACTTTTTCATAGCTTTTGCATTTGCTCTATTTTGTTCCTTATCCTGTGCACCACCTTCTATGTCTAAATCAAGTCTAGTAAGTCCATATCCTTCGACTATATCAAGATAAGTGTTATATAATACATCTACATCTTGAGTTACTTGCCAAAAAGGTACTCCATTAAGACCTCCAAAAGAAATAGTAACATCTCCCCCTAAATCTCTTAGGCCTTTTATAGAATTTTTAATACCCAAATATTGACTGTTATCTGGATGCTTCTCACTTAAAACAGAGTGACCTCCCCAGCCCCAATCAATTTTTCCATTTTGGACACCTTGTCCTGTTGATTGTATAAAACCAAGATTAAAGTATTTAATCCCTGTTTGTGCTGATACTTCTGATAAATTTAAAGCTCCCCCACTTGAAAAGTCGGCATCATTGACCCATGCTACTAAATCAGCATATGGTGCATTCACTTGTTCTGGCCATTGTATACCTTGTCCAACTCCAAACTTTGACTCTTTTTTAACTTCTTGTGTAATACCTACATTAACCTCTTGTCCTTTCTTTTCAACTGCATAAACTTGTATAGAACTTGATATTGCTGCTGTCAAAACTAATAGTGCTATTAATTTTTTCCCCTTCATAGAAATTCCTCCTTGAATAAATATACCCTTCTACTATCGATTATACTTTAAATAACTTTAATGTAAATATTTTCAACTATATTTATTAATAAAAAAAGTAGCATACCAAGTTTTATTTTCTTGGTATACTACTTATATTAATCTAATATTTTTATTGGATTGAAGTCTATAAAATCACAGCTAGTCAGTAAATATTCTACGCCATCTCTTTCACCATTTAAGATCCAAGCAGAATTAGGATTTAGATTATGAAGATGTCCGTATATAACTTTTTCTACTCCATACTCTAAAAACATCTGTGTAAAATCAGAATTCTTTAATGTTTCACTTACCGGTGGATAATGAATCATAGCTATAATTTTTTTATATCCTGCCTTTTTAGCAGCATCTAAAGATAATTGCATTCTAATCTTTTCTCTATCAAATATTTTTTTATCATGTTCTGTGAACTTTCTTTCTGTCCCTTCTACAATCCATCCTCTAGTTCCACATATAGCATAATCCTTATAAGTAAAGAAATTATTTTGTATAAAATCCATATCATCATATAGTGCATTTAGCTTAGTTATACTAGTCCACCAATAATCATGATTTCCTCTTATTAAAATCTTTTGTCCTGGTAATTTATGAATCCATTCCAAATCTAATTTACTTTCTTCCTGACCCATAGACCATGATATATCACCACCTATTAGAACCGTGTCTTCTTCCTTAATTAACTTTATCCAATTTTCCTTTATCTTCTCATGATGTTTCTCCCATTTTGGACCAAATATATCCATAGGTTTATCAACATTCAATGCAAGATGTAAATCTGATATAGCATATAATGCCATTTTATCTCAACCTTTCTTTGTTTACTCCTATATAAACTTAAACTTTACTTTTGTGAATCAATTTCTGTTACATATGCAATTATACTAGCAACTGCATCATATACTTCAAAAGGAATATTCTCTCCAACATCTATATTACAAAGTAAATCTGAAAGTTCCTTATTATAAACTATAGGAACTTCATTATCCTTAGCTTTTTCTATTATCTTATCAGCTATAATTCCCATTCCATGAGCTAAAACTATAGGTGCTTCAAAATTTTCTTTATATCTTAAAGCTACAGCTTTTCTTCTTTGATTCATTTTTATCACCTATACCTTTCTATCAATAGATAAGATACTTCTGTCGTTGAAAAATTCCCTATATTCAGATAGACTTTTAGCTTCCATCTCTTTTTTTTCACTAACAAAAATATAAGGCATAAACCCTAATAGTTCAAGTGCTTTATGTAGCTTATCATTATTTTTTTCTAATATTTTCATATTTTCTTTCAAAACCTTAAGATTAACTTTTATATTTTCCTTATTAATATCTATTAATGCATCAACATCTCCAAGTCTTATAGTCTTAAGAGTTATGATTAATTTCATATTTTTAGAATCAAGAACTTTTCCATCTTTTCTTTCATCTTTTATTATTAACTTACAAGGATATTCTTCATTTAATTTTAAAGGTACATCTAAATAATAATACTCATTACTAAAATCATTAAAGAGCTTAAAATCATTAATTTTATCTTTCAATATTGTATTAATCATATTTGAAGTTACTCCGCTAGTTGAAATTTTTTCTGTTATTCCTCTAATTATTTCTTTCATTACTTCTTGTTTTTCTGAAAGTGAAAGTTTCACCTGTATAAAATCTTTTAAAATACTATCAATTTCTTTAGATACCTTTGCATCATTTAAGTTTTTAAAAGTATCCAATACTTTAAAATCATTTAAAACTCCTTTTGTATTCCCTATTTCTTTTTTTATACTACTCAATACATCTTTTATAATATCTATATGCCTAAGTTCTAAAGAGTCAAAATTTTTAATAATTTTCCCCATCATATTATGTGTTTTATCATCTAAACTTTCTAATTCATTATCTAATAATATTTTGCTCAATCCTGCTAAAACTTTTTCTATATCACTTTTTGCAACTTCATTTTTCAAAATTCTAGTATCTAAACTATTTAATTTATCAAGAATCGCATCAAAGTTATCTAACTTAGCTATATCAAAATTTATATTATTTATCTTATCTAAAAAGTCTAACCTTAGACCTTCCATATCATTTATATCAATTTTAAAATTTTTCTCAGTAACCATATTCTCTAGTTTATTAAAATCTTTAAAGGACAATTTTTCTACTTCTATGCCAAAGTTTTTTAAGTCAGTTATTACATTACTAAACTCTTCATTCTCTTGCCCTAACATCATATTTTTAATCTGTGTATTAGCTTCTGTAATACTTTTAAATAATCCATTTTCTTTTTTAAAAATTTGATTAAAAGATTTTAAATTTTCTGTACTAAACTCTATATTTCCTTCTACAAAACTCATCAATTCAAAATTTGACATTTTTTTAAGCTCACTAAAAAATGTATTAAGGTGTTCTTTTATAAAAACACTCTCGCTAAAAGATTCATTTATTCCCTTAGAACTTATATAACTCTCTATAAAATGCTTTATAAAATCACTATTTGTATTAGCCTTATCCCTAAAATCAAAAAGAGTATTAATATTTTCTATATTTTCCTTAGTCAGTGAAATTTTAAACTCTAACATTTTCTCTAAGATATCTTTTTTATCTAAACTAAGTCCTAATCTCTTAATCATAAGTTCTATCGAATCTTTTATCCCTGCATTTTGATTAAAACTCTCTTCTTTCACATTAGCAAGCTTAAGCTTTAAAACCCCGCCCTTTATACTATCAACCTCAAAAAAAATAAAACCTTCTAAACCATCTTTTAAAGGGGCTTCTAATTTTGCGCTAAACTTTGAACCATCCCTTAATTTAATCGTAATAGTACTCCTATCTTCTGATAACTTAACCAATCTTGCATCAAACTTTTCTCCCTCTTTAAAATCTGATAACAATGTTAATCTTTTAGTTTCCGCAACCCCTTGAACAGCAGAAATATTCATATACTCTTTCATATTAACTCTCCCCTAATGCAACATTCCTAAAATAAACTTCTCAAACTATATACTATTATTATCGTATTCAAGTATATGAATCTATATTTTTTGATAAAAATTCATATAATAGACTCTTTTTTTTACTTAAATTTAAATTTTAGAATAATAAACTTGCTTTAAAGTATACTTTTTACAAATTTTTTCTCAAAATAAATATATTTTTTAATTTGAACTAAAAAAAAATAAATGTTATATTGCTATATAATTTATCAAACAAAATTAATTTATTAAAGGGATCCTAATTAATAATAGTAAAATTTTTAGAGGAGTTGATTATCATGAGTATAAAAAATAATGTCACATTAATAACTGGTGCTGGTGGAGGTATTGGATATGGAATAGCAACTGCCTTTGCTAAAAAAGGATCTAATTTAGTATTAACAGATATAAACGCAAAAAGATTAGCTGATATAAAAGAAGAATTTGAAGAAAATTTTAAAATAGAAGTATTAACTGCGGTTGTTGATGGAGGAAATGAAAAAGATGTTAACTCTGTTATAGAAAAAGCAATTGAAAAATTCGGGAAATTAAATACTCTAATAAACGTAGCACAAAATTCTAAATCTGGAGAACTTTTAATAGAACATACTAGAGAAGACTTTGATTTAGCTATCATGTCTGGATTATACTCTACTTTCTTCTACATGAAAGCAGCCTTCCCTTACCTTAGAGAAAGTAAAGGTTGTGTTATAAACTTTGGTTCTGCTGCTGCATTTTCTGGCGAATGTGGACAAAGCTCTTACGCTGCTGCTAAAGAAGGGATAAGAGGTCTGTCTAGAGTTGCCGCTCATGAATGGGGTGAATTTGGAATTAGAGTAAATGTTGTCTGTCCTCTTGCTATGACAAGAAGATTAGAACAATGGCGTGATGAATATCCTGATTTATATAAACAAACAATAAACAATATACCACTAAAACGTTTTGGAGATGCTGAAACTAATATCGGTGGAACTTGTGTATTCCTTGCATCTGAAGAAGGAAACTATATAACTGGTGAAACTATTTCAGTTCAAGGTGGAACAGGACTAAGACCTTAATATAATAAAGCTTTAAAATAACTTTTATATAAAAACAGACTAAATATTAAATAGAAACTTTACCTCTAGCTAAGTATTGAATAAACACTATCTTAAAACTTATATTTTTTGAATATTTGAGAATTTAAAAAAATCAGAAAAAAAACTAGCAAATATAAATTTTATATTGCTAGTTTTTTAATTTAAGTTTAAGTATAAATATAGACTTAATTTTAGCTATGAATTATTTTATAACTATTTTATAGAATTTTTTCTTTCCTCTTTTAACAAGCATCATATCATCTTTAAAATCTGACATTTCTATAACTTTCTTATCATCTTCAAGTTTGTCATCATTAACTGATACTCCACCTTGTTGTATAAGTCTTCTACCTTCACCTTTTGACTTAAATACTCCATTATTTGTTAGAACCTCTAAAAGCTCTGTCCCAACTTCAGCATTTGAAATTTCGATTGTTGGAACATTATCCATGTTTCCACCAGCTCCAAATAAACTTTCAGCTGCTTCCATAGCTTTTTTAGCTTCCTCTTCTCCATGTATAAGTTTTGTTACCTCAAAAGCAAGAACTTTTTTAGCTTCATTTATTGCAGATCCTTCTAATGCACAAAGTCTTCTAACCTCATCCATTTCCACAAATGTTATAAGTTTTAAACACTTTTCAACATCAGCATCAGCAACATTTCTCCAGTATTGGTAGAAATCATATGGTGTAGTTTTCTTAGGATCAAGCCATAAAGCTCCCCCTACAGTTTTACCCATTTTTTGTCCTTCTGAATTTGTTAAAAGTGTACAAGTCATAGCACTTGCACTTTTTTGTGATTTCTTTCTTATAAGTTCAACACCAGCTATCATATTAGACCACTGATCATCTCCACCAAGTTGTAACTTACAATCATATTTTCTATTTAACTCATAGAAGTCAAACCCTTGCATTAACATATAGTTAAATTCTAAAAATGAAAGACCTTTCTCCATTCTTTGCTTAAAACATTCTGCTGCAAGCATTTTATTTACTGAAAAATGAACTCCGATATCTCTTATGAATTCAACGTAGTTTTGACTTAATAACCAATCTGCATTGTTAACAAGTAAAGCCTTGTCATCTGAGAAATCTATAAACTTCTCCATTTGTACTTTTATAGAGTCAACATTATGTTGAATAGTCTCTTTAGTCATCATAGTTCTCATGTCAGTTTTTCCACTTGGATCTCCTATCATAGCAGTTCCACCACCGATAAGAGCTATAGGTCTATGTCCTGCTCTTTGCATATGAGACATAAACATCATAGCTATAAAATGTCCTACATGTAAACTGTCAGCTGTTGGGTCAAAGCCTATATAGAAAGTTACTTTTTCCTTTTCTAAAAGTTCTCTTGTCTCTTCTTCATGTGTGAATTGTTTTATGTATCCACGCTCCATAAGAGTATCTAACACATTTGCCATTCCTTCTACCTCCTGCATTTTTTTTACAATTATATTTCTTAATTTCTTAATTCATTAAATTTGAAATCATTTACGAATTAAGTATATATTTATATAATATTATAGCAAATTTCATCCCTAAAGATGCATAAGTATAGTATATAGCTTATTATACTAATTAACAAGATATTTCCGATTATAGTAAAATAGCACTTAAAATCATTTTTTTCTAATAAAAAAAGAGACTTATAACCCTTTTGAATAAATCATCAAAGTTATAAATCTCCCTGATATTCCCTCCTTTATATTAAATTCTAAAAAAACTATGCTATATAATTTTTAAGCTCGTCTGGTACACTTTCAGTTCTACTATGAACATTAATATATACGTTTACATTATATCTTAAACTAAGTTTATTTAAATCATCTAAATAATATGCAAGTCTACTTAAATCAAATTCTTTTATTATAGTACATAAATTATCTATATATACATTTTCAAGATCATAATCTTTTGATAATATTCCACAAATAAAAGCTGAAAATTCTTTATAAGTGTCTACAGGATATTCTTCCATTGATATAAATCTTATTTTAGGACTTACATTAAACATTCTCTTATTATCATCATCTATAAATACAGCAGTTCCTTTAATTTCACTAACTTGTATATTCGCTAGATTTATAAGATTTTTGCTTTTTCCACTTCCTTTTTTACTACAAAACAATTTTATCATTTCAAACACCCCTTATTAAATATTAATATCTCACTAAAGTTTTCTTACTTTGCATAGCCCGGGAAAATAACTCTAACCTTTGCCCTCTCCTTATTGTCTATTAATTTAACCTTCCCTAGACTCTTTAAATTATTATTCATACGTTTGAAGCCATGTCCACTTCTAAGAAAACGTTGTTCATCATCTAAAGAAATTAACTTTTCATAAATCCACATATTTCTTTTAGAATAATTAAACTCCCGTCCCTTATTTCCTTCTATAAATTTCCCTGGACTATCAACAATTATATTATTCTTACCTAAAATCACCTCTATACAATTACTCAAAGTATAATCTCTATATAAAACAGCATTTTTAATAGCCTCAAGTATAGCATCACTTGGATACCACTCTGGTAAAATTGCCTTTATATAACTTGAACTAGCATCAATTATTGATAATAAACTTCCTTGAAATAGTATGTTCTTATTATCAATTTCATTAAATATTTTTATCATATTATACGGTATACAAAGTGAATTAATTTCTGAAAAAACTAAAAGACTTCCAAGAGTACACATTTTCACTCCAGATATTTTATCAATTTTTAATATATTGCTACTAACTAAAAGAAAATCCCTATTATCATTATTTAGCTCTATCCCTTTTTTAAAAAAATATTTTTTTAAAAGGTTTTCATCAAGCATCCGTTCATCTGAATTAACTATAGGGCATGACTCTACATCTAAATCTAGCTTTTCTTGAAAAACATTAAGAAGTTCACCTTTACGCATAACATCAGTTATTGAACCTCTTCTTATATAAAATGCACCTGTATCTTTTATTTGATATGGTTTTTGTTCCCCATCAAAAATTGTTATTACTATTATTTTTTTTTGATTTATATAAAATTCTTCTAATGATATAGGTATAGGTGGGTCACATCTTGAACTTATTATTTGCTGTACTCGTTCTTCTGATAAATTACATTCATCAGACACTCCAATTATCTTCTTACTTTTATCTCTAATTCCTATAACTAAATAAGCTCTACCACCTCTTGAATTAGCTAGTGCACAAACATCCTTTGCAAATTCTTTTTTCTCTGACTCTAAATTTAACTTCAAAGTTTCTTTAAAATCTAATTTATTACCTTCTTCTCTTCTAATTATCCTTAGCAGTTTTTTTATATCCATGTAGCTTCTCTCCATTAAAAAATCAAGGAACTAATACTATATATATTTTATTTATATTCTTGTTCCTTTTAATTTATAATTCAAATAAAAAAATAAATAACAAAAAAATACTTTTATCAAAAAAATAAAAGTATTTTTCTTTATATCAATATTTTACTCTATTTTTACCATCTCTTTTAGCACTATATAAACATTCATCAGCTTTTTTTATAATATTTTCTATAAACTGTTCATCTGAATCATTTATATAACTACTAGAAAATGCTACTCCAAAACTCACAGTAACATTAATACTATCTATATCCTTCATCTTTACATCAATTTTCATATCTGCAATAGATTTTCTTATTTCATTAATTTTATTAATCACATAGTTCTTATCTGTAAAATTATTTACAAAAAAAATTATTTCTTCTCCACCATATCTTGCTAATACATCAGATTCGTCTAACCTTTTTCTAATTTTATCTACAATAGCCTTAATCACAATATCTCCATTCTGATGCCCGTAAGTATCATTAACTTTTTTGAAATTATCTATATCAGCCATTATAATAGCAAACTCTTCTTTTTTATTTTCAGCAACATATTGATATAAATAATCATAAAAATATGTCCTATTATAAATATCAATTAGAGCATCTTTTCTTGATGCATCCTGCACCTTTTTATATAACTTACTATTTTCTATAGCAATAGCTACCTGATGAGAAATATAATTGATAAATGTTACATCTTCTTTTTGAAAAAAAGTATAATAAATATGCTCAACAATAATATACCCTATTAACTTTTGCTTTATAAAAACCGGAACTCCTATCAATGAATTAACCTTACCATATGGCGAATCTTTAAATATTCCAGTATTAGAATTCTTAATAAATGCTTTTTCCACAGCAAGCTCTTCTAGTGTATAATGTATTTTTCTATCTTCTAACACACCTATATTAGTGACCTTAGGTACTAGTTTATCATCCTCAATTAAATGTATAGTTGAATAACTAACACCAAACATCCCAACTATCATATCATTTATCATAGATAAAAGATTTACATCTGACATATTTGAATTTATATATTTACTAACTTCTACTATATTAACAAAGTTAGATAGTTTTCTTTCTAAATCCTTATTACTTCTGCTTAACCTTTGAAGTCTATCTTCTACAAATTGTTGATAGCTATGAAATTCATCAGTTAATTGCTTATATAACTGTTCATAATTATCCATATTTTACCACCTCTATAGTAATCATTTATTATATTATCGAGCAAATTATCATTTTATTTATAATTTCTTCCTTTTTTTCTAACTTCAAATTCCAACATTATTTCTAACAAAACTACATATTTCATGTTTTTATTCCATCGACCTAGTAGTAACAACAATATTGTAAATTATTATCATTCATTAACTTATGTTTTTCTCTCTCTATATAAACATAAGTAGCAAACAAAATATAAGAGATTCATTAAAATAAAATTAATGAATCTCTTTTTTTTAAAATTATTTATTTTGTTTTAAGGCTATATTTAGCTATAGCAGGTCTTATAAGAGCATTGCATGAAAATGCCCAAATAAAAATTAAAATTATTTTTATCATTGAATTTTCAATCCATACAGAAAAACCTATCATCGGTAAAATTGCTACTAGCAAAGTTATCAATTGTGTTAACTTACTTTCTTCTAAATAAGTTCTACAACTTGGGCACTTAACTTCCTTTATACCTTTACTACTTTTTATGTATTTATATTCTAACTCTTTTTTACATTTTGGACATTTAGCCATTCCCCTCACTCCTCATCATTACTAACTCATCAGTTTAGCTCACCTTAAATATCAGATAAAAAATATGCCACAGGAAAACTGTGACATACATACTTTTTACTTATCAAAAGCTTCTAATTGAGGCATAATCTTTTCTAATCTTCTTAGACCAAAATCAGCTGGCTTTACTGAAAGATAATCAACATTTATCACATCAAGTTCAGCTTTAATTTTATTCTCTGTAATTAGTACTTCTGGTGATATTACCACAACATCAATATTCTGAGCTTTAACAACATCTAAATAATCTACTTCCTTATTAAAAAACCACTCCACTGCTAGGTTATTTTTTACTGTATATTCTTGTGCAGCTCTTTCAAATGCCTTTGCTTGTGGAAGTCCTTTACTTACTACTAAATATTTTTTCATTTTCAAATCCCCCATTATCTTTAATTTATTGTAATTTAACTTAAGTAAAATCTAAAATTAATCGTCTCTACTTAAATTATATATAAATCTCCTTAATATTATGACTAGTTGCTTAACTATATCATATTAATATATCTTAGCAATATATATGCCAATTTTTGTATACACCTTTAAACCCTTTATTAATGGTACTTTAGAAGCTATTCTACTAATTCTTTTTTGCTTTGTGTATACAATCTGTATACTTGGAATTATTATCCTTTTTTATTTATTCATATAATTAGCTATACGTATTCCAACTTTTAAGAAAATATTAATACTTAACACATTTTGTTAATTATATAAATTCAATAATAAATTAATGTGTTTATTATTAAATTTAAATTTTTATACACACTTACTTTAAACTTTAAACACATTTTTAAGGTAAAACCTTATTATGGGGATTTTTATTAGAATATATTACCAAATAAAATGTATACTTTATTAGACAATATTGTATACATTAGGATTATTTGTGTATACTCTACTAAAAATTATTTTAATGGTATAAGAGGTGATTTTAATGAAACGGTATACTAATAAAGAGTTGGTTTTAAATTACATAGAAGATACATCGACAAAGCAAATTCAAAATAACAATTCCATCATTGGATGTGAAACAAACGAAATAGCAGAAAAACTTAATATAAAAAGAGCCAATGTTAGTAAAATTCTTAATGAATTATATACAGAAGGAAAAGTTTTAAAAATAAAAGGAAAACCAGTTTTATATAAGATTAATTCTAGTAATAAATCTAGCACTAAAACATCTTTTAGTTTAAACATTGATAATATAATAGGCGGAACTCAAAGTTTAAAAAACTGTGTTCAACAAGCTAAAGCAGCTATGCTATATCCACCGCATGGGCTTAATACTCTACTTCTTGGAGAAACAGGAGTAGGAAAAACTATGTTTGCTGAATTAATGCATAGATTCGCAATAGAAAGTAGCATCTATTCACCAGAAGCTCCTTTTATTTCTTTTAACTGTGCTGACTATGCAAATAATCCACAACTTCTTTTAGCAAGATTATTTGGATCAAAAAAAGGTGCTTATACAGGTGCTGATAAAGATCAAATTGGTTTTGTAGAAAGAGCTGACAAAGGTATTTTATTTCTAGATGAAGTTCATAGACTTCCACCAGAAGGACAAGAAATGTTATTTTATCTGATGGATAAAGGTGAATTTACACCTCTTGGAGAAAGTGAAAATATTAAAAAAAGTGAAGTTTTAGTTATCTGTGCAACGACAGAGAATACAGATACTACTTTACTACAAACATTTAGACGAAGAATGCCAATGAATATAACACTTCCAGCTTTAAGAGATAGAACATACAATGAAAGATTTGAATTAGTATGTGAATTTTTAAGAATAGAAGCTGCTAGAATAGGAAAAGAAATTATAGTATCACCTAACAGTCTTAGATGCTTACTTTTATATAATTGTTCTGCTAATATCGGTCAGCTTAAAAGTGATATTCAACTTGGATGCGCAAATGCATTTTTAAAATGTATTTCTAAGGGAGAAAAAGCAATTAAACTTATAAATTCAGATTTTGCACCACATGTAAAACAAGGATTAATTTTATATAAAAATCATATGGAAGATATAGACCTTATTGTAAATCCAAACAAACAGCTATCCTTTAAGTCAAATGGCTCTGAAGAAATGCTAGAGATTATAAAAGGAGAACTCCCTGATAATTTCTATGAAACAATAGCTGATAAACTAGAAACTTATCAAAAAAATGGTGTGGATGAATCAGATATAAACATGGTACTAACAAATGAAATAAACAGTTATTTTAAAAAACTTGTTTCTAATTATGATAAAAATATTAATACAGAAGAACTATCAAAAATAGTCTCGCCAAAAGTTATTGAACTTGTAGAAGATTTTTTGAAAACAGCAGTTACAAATCTTAGTAGAGTATTTCCAAGTAAAACATTTTATGGGTTATGTCTTCATATAGACTCTACTATTAAAAGAATAAGTTCAGGAAGAGAAATTGTAAACCCTACTCTACAATCTATAATTCAAGAACATAGAGAGGAATATGCACTTTCTTTAACCTTTGCAACAAAAATAGAAAAAACTTTCTCCATTAAAATTCCTCTAGATGAAGTTGGCTTTATTGCATTATTTTTAACACTTGGTAAAAATCCTTCACTAGATGAAATAAATCATCCTATAGTTGTTGTTGCTATGCATGGACAATCTACTGCTACTTCTATGGTTGATGTTGCAAAAAAATTAATCAATGCACATAATATCTACTCCTATAATTTAAATCTTGATAAAAGTGCTACTATGGCATATCAAGAACTTAAAGATCTAATATTAGAAAATCATAAAGGATCTGGAGTCCTTCTTCTCGTTGACATGGGGTCCTTAAAAATGTTTTCTTCCTTAATAGAAGAAGAAACTGGTATTAAAATTAAAGTTATAGAAATGGCATCAACACTTACAGTACTAGAATGTGCTAGGAAAGCTATTATAGATAGAGATATAGAAAATATATGGTACTCTGTTCAAGAAAGCCATCTTAATTATATAGATTCTAATATTCATAGTTTGAAAGACACTTTTAAACCTAAAAGTGATAACATAATACTTACTACTTGCTCTACAGGGGAAGGTAGTGCTGTCATACTTAAAGAAATACTACAAAAGAAATTAGATACAGAAAAATATAATCTTCAAATAATTCCATTAAATATAGATAACGTAAATGAGTTTTACTCAACAGTAAATACTCTTGGTGATGATAAAAACATTGTAGCTATAGTTGGAACTTTTAATCCTCAAATATTTGGAATTCCGTTTATAACAATTTCAGAAATATTTAAAGATGTCGAACTTAATTGTATAAAAAATTTACTAATAAAAGAAGACTTTACTACTTTTACAACAATAATAGATGCACATAAAGAAAAAATCAAACCGTATATATGTGAGGACTTATATAAAAAATTCATTTTTGATTTACTAAAATTTATAAAAATAAATCTTTCTACAGATATTTCAGAAAATTGTGCTATCGGACTTATTCTTCATATTACTTGTGCTATAGAAAGATTATCTTCATCTAATAGTAATTTAGATTGTGCTATTTTAGATTCTATACTTTTAAACTACAAAAAAGATTTTGATTCTTTAAAAGAATTTTTTGAAAATTATGAATCTGATTTGAAAATAAAATTTTCTAATGATGAAATTGCTTTTATCATTAGGACTATAAAAGAAATTTAACTTCTAAAAATTAATAATTAATGATAAAAATCATAAGTTTTTTTGAGTTTACTCTTAAGAATTTATGATTTTTTTATTATCTATTCCTCTAATTAATATATTTTTTAGTGTATTTTTTCTATATATAAAGGACTTTATCTACTTGTTTATCTATGTGTATACATTTAATAACATATCTGTATCAAATTTCAGTTTTTTTTATGAAAACATTATCTTTTTCTATATACTCATTGATAATTTTCTTATAATAAAACCATTAAATTAGCCATTTAATATTTTTGGCATGACTCTTGCTATATATAAAAGTGTAAGACAAAACTTAGTCTACTGAGGTGATAATATTGAAAATTCTGTTTATATGTTGTGCTGGTATGTCTTCTAGTTTAGTAGTAAAAAGATTAGAAGATTACATAAAGCAACTAAATGATTCTAAAACAAACTTAAATATTTCAATTGAAGCAATTCCACTTGATAAATTTAAATTTGTAGCAGATGACTACAGTCTTATTCTTTTAGCTCCTCAGATAGCGTACAAGCTAAAAGATTTCAAAACTCTTATGTTAGAAAGTAATAAAGACGTTCCTGTTGGTGTTGTTAAAGGATTAGATTACGGGTTAATTAAGGTTGAAAATATTTTAAAATCAGCTCTAAAACTTTTAAACATAAATTAAGAATGTAGTTCTACTACTTATCATCTAACAATATAAATTGTAAAGGGTTTTAAAATCACTATAAAGTTTTTAAAACTAAAAACGATAATATATATATGGAAGGGGTTTTCAAAATGAAAAAAATATTATTAATTTGTTCAGCTGGTATGTCAACATCATTACTAGTTACAAAAATGCAAAAAGCTGCTACAGAAAGAGGTTTAGACTTCGATATCTCTGCTACTGGTTCAGGAACATATAAAGATACAGCTCAAACTGCTGACGTTATACTTTTAGGACCACAAGTTAGATATATGTTAAGAGAAGTTTCAGCAGCTATTCCTAGCAAGCCAATCGAAGTTATCGATATGAGAGCTTATGGTAAAATTGATGGTTCTGCTGTCTTAGACCAAGCTATCAACTTAATGAAATAATCTTTTTTAAAGATTACTGCAATTATTCAAAACACATTTTAGTTACGTTTAAAAATAAAATTTATATATATTTATTTTTAAAAAATTTAATATTTAGGGGGAATTACAATGAACAAACTTAGTGGTTGGTTAGAGAGAACTCTTATGCCTATCGCAGGTGCTATCGGTAGCCAAAGACACCTTGGTGCTTTAAGAGATGGTTTCATCGCAACTCTTGGGGTTAACATGGTTGGTGCTATGGCATCATTATTTAATGGTATCTTATTTAGAGATAGTTCTTTATTCGGAAAATTACTTAACAAATCAGCTGGATATGCTGATACTGTGCAACCTTTCTTAAATGATTACGTTATCCCATCAATGGGAAGAATCTGGTTTGGAACATTAGCAATTATAACTTTATTCTTAGTTATATCAATTTCATACAACCTAGCTAGATCTTACGAAATTGATGGAATGGGAGCTGCTATCACAGCTTTAGCTGCTTACTTTGGTATCATTGATGAATTAAGACCTATAACTATAGGATTCCAAACTTTCTTAGATGCTGATGGTGCTGCAGTAACGATTGCTCCTGAAGCTTTAGGAACTGCTACTCAAGTTGTTGGAGACCAATGGGGACATATTCCAGTTGGTGATTTCGGATCATCAGCAATGTTCGCTGGTATTATAGTTGCATTCTTAGCTACTCAATTATTCGTTATTATTACTAAGGCAGGATGGACAATCAAAATGCCTGAGCAAGTACCACCAGCTGTATCAAAAGCATTCTCAGCTGTTATACCTGCATCTATAACAATATTAACATTCAGTGTTATCGGCTTTATCTTATCAGATAAGATTGATATGCCTTTCTTAACTATAGTTGATAAATTCATACAAGCTCCATTAATAAAACTTGGACAATCTCCAATAACTTATATCGGACTTGTTACATTCTCACAAATTTTATGGTTCTTCGGATTACACGGATCAAACATTATCGATCCAGCTATGAACTCAATGTACAAACCACCATTATACGAAAACATCGCTGCATTCAATGCTGGTGAAGAAGTTAAGCATACATTAACAAGAAACTTCTTAGATATCTATGCTCAACATGGTGGATCAGGTGCTACTCTTGCATTATTAGTTGCTATATTCTTCTTCTCTAAGAGACAAGAGCAAAGAGAATTATTCAAACTTGCAATCGCTCCTGGTATATTCCAAATCAACGAGCCAGTTATCTTCGGTTTACCAATGGTATTAAACCCAATTATGTTTATCCCATTCGTACTTACACCAGGTATCTGTCTGACAATAGCTTATGTATTTACTGAGATTATACCTTTCGCTGACAAGATTGTTATCGAAACAGCTTGGACAACACCTCCAATAGTAAGTGCTTTCCTTGCTACAGGTGGAGATTTCAAAGCTGCAATATTAGCTGCTGCTACATTTGCTTTATCAGTATTCATCTACACACCATTTATTATAGCTTCAAACAAATTAGAAGGTTAATAAATACAAGTAGAATTTTAGATTGTAGTATATTCAAAGGTATGGGGCCTAGCCTCATACCTTTTTTAATAATTTATTATAATATAAAAAACATATTTTTTATAACTACTTTTAAGTTAGAAAAGCATATTTAAATTTATATACTATTGTGCTCTCCTCTATTTCTATAATTGTATTTATAGAGATTTCGGAAGCCTATCTTAACTTATTCATTCTTTATATATAAATTTATAGTATAATAAACTTAGATTTTATTCAGATATAGTTATTCTTCTATCAAAAAAATATGTTAAGATAGAAAGAAAACTTTACGAATCTATGGGCTAGGATTTTACTCTCTAATGTAAAATTTAAACTGGCTACTAAATATAATATTTCGAGGTGATTGATTTGGCAAAAAACTCTTTTGTAAATAGCGCTGAACTTAACTATCCAAGAAAAGAAATTTTTAAGGTATTTAAAAAGCAGATTAAACAAGATTTCCCAAAATTCAATGAAAAAGAAGCTATTGGGACTTCAACAAAGAAAAAAATAGGGCACTATGCAACTAAATCAGCAGAAGCTTTTATTGAAATAACTGATTATAAAGAAGATGAAGTGTATGAAATCACTACCACTACATCTCAAAGATCTATAACTTTTTATTCAAGATACACACTTGAAGAAATTGATGCGAATACTACTCGTTTAACTCTTGAGGAATCTCAAGCTGGTTATGGATTCTTTGTAACAATCAATCATGCTGTTCAATCTATTTTCTTTAAAAAAAGAATCAAACAACGTTTTGGTTTCCTTCTTCAAGGACTTGAAGCAGAAATTGAGCGTATGAAACCTAAAACTAAGGCAACATCTAATACAGACACAGATACTGTGGATGATACAGTTTTAGAAATAAAAGAAAAAGAAAACATAACTGAATAACTGTAATTATTTTAAAATACTAAAAAAGGTTATATCAAAATTGATATGGCCTTTTTCGTCATTATTTCAACTAATTGAAAATAATTCTCAAAATTTATTTGACAGTTTTTTAAATTTATATTATCATATACTTAACAAGCTAATTGAAATTCATTTTCAATTATACATAAAAACAATGAAATAATCCTTCGTTGTTTTAGCAAAACGTACAAATAATTATATCCCTAAATATAATTAAAATTCACAGAATTTCTTAAACTAAAAAATAACTTATATATAAAAAAGCAAGGTTCACTACCCTTGCTTTTTTTGTATTGTATCAAATAAATTTTCTGCTAAAACATCTTCTGTTCTACCTAAATGTTTAATTTCACCTTCATAAAAATAGGCTGTATAATCCGCTATTCTTTTTGCTTGTCCCATATTATGAGTTACTATAACAACTGTATATTCTTTTTTTAACTTTTCTATTAACTCTTCTATCACTTTTGTAGATATAGGATCAAGAGCCGATGTTGGTTCATCCATTAAAATAACATCTGGTTCTATAGCTATTGTTCTTGCTATACAAAGTCTTTGCTGTTGTCCTCCTGATAACCCAAGCGCAGATGATTTTAAACGCATTCTAACTTCCTCATATAAACCAACTTTAATCAAAGATTTTCGCACAATTTCATCTATCACTCTTTTTTCTGTAATTCCATGTATTTTAACTGCAAAAGCTATATTATCATATATACTCATAGGAAATGGATTAGGTTTTTGAAACACCATTCCTATGTATTTTCTTAGTTCTAAAATATCAAATTCTTTTATTATATCTTTGCTATTATATTTAATCACTCCATTTATTTCCACATTATCTATTAGATCATTCATTCTATTTAAACATCTAATAAAAGTAGATTTTCCACATCCTGATGGTCCAATCAAGGCAGTAACTTGATTTTTTTTAATTCCTATGTTTATATTTTTTAATGCTCTATTATTTCCATAACTCAAATTTAACTCTTGCACATCTATTATATTTTCCATACCGTCACCGTTGCCATAACTTTATAAAAGTCTATAAAGTATGTTTATCTCCCTATTCAACCTGTCTTATTTTATGATGATAAATCACATACTACTTTATAGATTAGGCAACTCCCTCCTTTATAATTATTTTCTAATTTTTTTATAAAGTTTTATAAAATTTCGTTAATAGCTACAATCCGCTTACAAATTTATTTGCTAACTATCAATTGCAATACTCACCCTTTACCCAAATACACCACTTATATATTGCTTTGTCTCTCGCTCTTTTGCATTATCAAAAATATTTTCAGTTGTATTAAACTCAACTAATTTACCATTTAGGAAAAATCCTGTATAATCTGATATCCTATATGCTTGTTCCATATTATGAGTTACAACAACAACTGTATATTCTTTTTTCAATTTTCTAATTAGCTCCTCTATTTTCAAAGTAGAAACAGGATCTAAGGCTGATGTGGGTTCATCCATTAAAATTATTTTAGGTTTAGCAACTATTGCTCTAGCTATACAAAGTCTTTGCTGTTGCCCACCTGATAATCCAAATGCTGATTTTTTCAATTTATCTTTTACCTCATCGTATAAAGCAACATCTTTTAGGCTACTCTCAACCATTTCATCTAAGACTTTTTTATTCTTAACTCCAAATCGCTTAGGAGCATAAATAATATTTTCATATATACTTTTAGGGAAAGGATTAGCTTTTTGAAACACCATTCCAATCTCTCTCCTAAGTTTTATAGTATCTCTTTCTTTTAAAATATCTACACCATCAACATTTATTTCACCTTCGTATTTTACACCTTCTATGATGTCATTCATTCTATTTAAACATCTTAAAAAAGTTGATTTTCCACACCCTGATGGTCCTATTAAGGCTATAACTTTATTTTTTTCTATAGATATATTTATATTTTCTAAGGCTTGCTTATTTCCATAATAAAAATTCAAATTCTTTACTTCTAATGCTTTAGTCATATCATCCCACCTAAAAACCTATATTTTTTTGATATTTATTTCTAAGAATTATAGCAAGTGTATTCATTCCTAAAAGTACTACTAATAAAACTATTATCCCTGTCGCAGCAAGCTCTTGAAATTGAGCTTGTGGTCTTGATGTCCAGTTATATATTTGAAGTGGTAATGTTGTATATGAAGAAAATAATCCTTCAGGAAGAAATGTTACATAACTAGCTGCTCCAACCATAATAAGTGGTGAAGATTCCCCTATTCCTCTTGAAATTGCTAGAATAGTTCCTGTTAAAATTCCTGGCATTGCAAAAGGAATAATAACACCTACTATACTTTGCCACTTAGTTACCCCAAGAGCATACGAACCCTCTCTTAATGTGTTTGGTACCTGTTTTAAAGCTTCTTGTGTTGTTATGATTACTGTTGGCATAATTAAAAGTCCCATTGTAAGCCCAGCAGTAAGAATCCCTCTTCCTAAATTCATAAATTGCACAAAGAAAGCTAGTCCAACTATTCCGTAAACAATTGCTGGAACCCCTGCAAGATTAGATATATTAAGTTCTATAAAATTTTTTAATTTCCCTTTTTTCATATATTCTTCAAGGTAAATTGCACTTCCTATTCCCATTGGGAATGCTACAGCTATAGTTACTGCGATTACAAATATACTTCCTACTATTGCAGGCAATATCCCTGCTTTACTTGCAATTCTAGATGGGGAATTAATTAAAAAGTCTATGCTTAGATATTTAAATCCATCACCTATTATTGATGATAATAATATAATCAAAGATACTATACCTATTGCAACGCATATAAGCGTAATATATTTAAATATATTATTTTTTCTTTTTCTTTTTTCTATATTATTCTTAGAATATTTTCTAAATAAATTTTTTTCTTTTATATCACTAAAGTTCGTAACATTATCTGACATCTAATATACTCTCCCCTTCTTAACAATTCTTTTAGCAACTATATTTAAAATAAAAGTCATTATAAACAATATTCCACCAACTGCAAATATTGTTTTATACTCTATTGAACCATAGGTTATATCTCCCATAGCTACAGATACCATATATCCAGTCATAGTTTGTACTGATTCTAGAGGATTCAGAGTCATTTGTGGCTTTGCCCCTGCTGCTATTGCAACAATCATAGTTTCTCCTATAGCCCTTGATATCGCTAATATAAATGATGAAATAATTCCTGAAAGAGAAGCTGGTAAAACTATTTTTCTTATAGTTTCCCACTTAGTAGCCCCCATAGCATAAGCTCCATTCTTTACAATGCTTGGTACACTACTCATAGCATCTTCACTAAGAGATGAAACTAGTGGAATAATCATAATTCCAATTGCAATACTTGCACTAAGTACGTTAAATATTTCTATATCTTTTATTATTAATCTTAAAAATGGTGTTATTACGGTTAATGCAAAGTATCCATAAACGATAGATGGTATCCCTGCTAAAATTTCTAATATTGGTTTTATAATTGACCTTGCTCTTTTTGATGCATATTCACTAAGATATATAGCAGCTCCAAGTCCTATTGGAAGTGCAACTACACTTGAAAAAAATGCTACTAAAATAGTACCGTTTATAAGAGGTAATACTCCAAATTTTTGTGGTTTCATAAGTGGTGACCAGATTGTTCCTGTTATGAAAGTTTTAAAATCAACCTCCTTAAAGAATCCTATACTTTCTTTAAATAAACTTAAAATTATCAACGCTGTAATTGCAATACTTATCACACCTAAGAATTTCAGGAAATACTCTATTGCTTTCTCAATTTTTAAATTCATGTATTACTCCCCCTAGTTATTTTCTATATTAATTTTAATAAAAGTTTGTTAACTTAAAAATCACTAGTATTAAATTCATGTTAAATCTTTTATTTTTTTTCTTAACCTAAAAATTTTATTGTTTTCTAAACTGTTTTCGAGTTAATTTATCACCTAATAAATTTAATGAACTAAAATTTCATATGCTTTTGTTAAATTAAGTGTAAACTTGATATTTACAAGCATTAAAGTGTATGATAAACTATTGTTGTCCTATGCGACAATTCGACTTATGTTCATCATAAAGTCGAATTTATTGTCCTAGACAGTTTTTGCGCACTTTATGCGTTAAAAAGTTTAATTTAAATCTATACAGAAAAGACCAGTAAGGATAACTGTCCCCTTACTGGTCTTTTTCATTAAGCATCTATATTTAATTATTAATTTAAGGGCTAATTTTAATAAGCTTAAGCTCAACTTAGACAAAGTTTTATAATTTAACTTTATATTCAGCAATAGCTATTAATAACTTTTCAATATCTTGTAAATTTATATCTCCTATATTACCAATTCTAAAAGTTTTAGCATCTGACAATTTCCCAGGATATATTACAAAACCTTTATATTTTAAAAAATTATAAAATTCTTTAAACTCAAAAGAAAAATTTTCAGGATAACAAAATGTAGTAATTATAGGTGAATGAAACGACTCTTTAACATATGCTTCAAACCCTAAAGTTGCCATACCTTTAACTAAATATTTTTGCATTGAATTATACCTATTATATCTAGCTTTAATTCCGCCTTCATCATCTAATTCTTTTAGCGCTTCATGAAAAGCGTGGACAACATGTGTAGGTGATGTAAATCTCCACTTTCCGCCTTCGTCCTCCATGGTTTTCCACTGCTGATACAGATCTAAACTTAGTGATTTAGCTTGTCCTTTTAACTTCATTATATTCTCTTTTTTAGCTACCACAAACCCAAAACCAGGAACTCCTTGTATACACTTATTAGCCGATGAAATCAAATAATCTACATCTAGCTTTTCAACATCTATCGGAATTCCTCCAAATGAACTCATAGCATCTATTATTAAAGTCTTATTAAAGCTATTAACTAACCTTGCTATATTTTCTATAGGATTTAATATACCTGTTGTTGTCTCACAATGGACAACAGCTACATGTGTAACCTCTTTATCATTTACCAACTCTTTTTCTAAAGTATTTATATCAATAATATCCCCTTCATTAAAACGAAGTTCTTTATAATTTAAATTTAATACCTGCGCAATTTTACTTATTCTTTCTCCATATGCTCCATTTGCTAAAATCAAAAGTTTATCTTCTTTAGCAATTGTTGTTCCAATTACAGATTCAACTGAAAAGCTTCCTGACCCTTGCATCAATACTGATGTATAATTATCATCTTTGCCACCAGCTAAATCAACTAATTTTCTTCTAATATCTTGTACTATCAAATTATACTCTGTATCCCAAGTACACCAATCCTTAAGTAGTGCTGCTCTAACTCTTTTACTTGTTGATAATGGACCTGGTGTTAACAAAATATAGTCATTATTCGGTATTAAACTTTCCATAAACACTCTCCTCCCCCTTAAAATTTTCCTATAACTTCTATCAATTCACTAATATCATCTATAATATAATCTGCACCTGCATCTAAAAATCTTCTTTTTACTATATTCATTTTTTTGTTTAGAATATTTTTATCCATGTTATTAACCTCTTCCTGCGTAAGACCAAGCTCTGAACTTCCAAGTACAACAGCAACTGTATGTACTCCAGCATTTATTCCTTCTTCTATATCAACTATAGTATCTCCAACTTTAATAATAGACTTCATATCCTTTATTCCAAAAGCTTTCGCATTTTCTTCTATCATATAAGGATATGGTCTACCTTTTAAAACTTGATCTGATGCAATATTAAACTCTGGTCTATATCCTTCTTCATGTGCTATTGGTAAAATTATATCCATCATTTCCTTTGTATACCCTGTTGTTGTACCAATTTTGATACCTTTATTTTTAAGCATATCCATTACATATAAAACATTCGGCTTAAGCTTTACATAATCTTTCAATGTATCAAATATGTTTTTTTCAAAAATTTCATATAAATCATTAACATCATTCTCATTAAAATCTCGCTCATAAATTTTTTTAAACTCAGTCCTAACTCTTGGCATTTCTAAAATTGCTCTAGTATGATCTATTTTAAGTTTTCCCATAGGCTCTCTAGCCTCATCTATAGTAATTTCAACTCCCATTTTAGCAAACGCATCAATAAATGCTCCTACTGGTGAAAAACATCCATAATCTATAGTTGTACCTGCCCAATCAAAAATAACTGCCTTAATCATAAAATTCAATCCCCTTTTTCTATTTATGTTTTAATATGATACTAAAATTCTTTCAAAAACTTTTTCTTAAATATTTCATAAAACACTTTAACTATTATATTAGTTATTACGATCATTACTGCAAAGGCTGCTGCCTGAGCTATATTCCCCTTATCATCTAACTGAACTATAGAAACAGCTGCAACTTTTAAATTTGCTGTATATAAAAATATTAATGCGGATACAGTAACCATTGAGTTAACAAAAAAATACATAAAATTTTCTAAAACAGCTGGTAAACACAAAGGTAAAGTTATATTCTTTATAGCATTAAAACCTTTTACGCCTAAAGAATCTGCCACCATATTAAGCTCCTTATCAATCTTTTTTATAGCTGTTGTAGCAGTGATAAAAGTAACAGAATAGAAATGTATAATATTACAAAAAACCATTAAGAAAATTGTTCCATATAGCACATTAAAATAATTCAAAATATATAATTTATTATTTATATTAAACTCTGCTGTATTAAAAAACAAAACATATGATATCCCTAAAACAAGCCCTGGTAAAGCCATAGGAAGAATACTTAAAAAGTGTGAAAATGCTTTGAAAAACTTAGCCTTCTTTGTATATTCAGTAACATATGCACAAAGAAATACAAAACAAGTTCCAATTATCGAAGTTAAAATAGCAATAGCAATAGAATTAAAAAATGGCTTAAATCCATCTAAATTATTGCTCATAGAATAGTGACTTAATGTTAAACTTAAATCGTAAGGCCAAAGCTTTACTAATGATGCTATTACAACCGCTAACATGACTATAGAAATCCCTAATGCTATAAAAATAATTAATCCTGTTAATGCAAAATCTCTTTTTTTGTTTGCAGTTATTTTATACGGCAATGATTTAGCATTTATATAAGAACTTTGTTTCTTCTGTACACTTTGTGTCACTATAAAAGATATAAACGCTGGTATTAAAAGCATCAAACCAACCGTTGCTCCCATAGGAAAATTTTGTTGTCCTATTATTTGCTTATATACATCAATAGCTAAAACATTAAAACTCCCTCCAACAATTTTTGGAGCTCCAAAATCAGTAAAACATAATGTAAATGCAACAAAAAATGCACTAATTAAAGCATACTTAATACTTGGAATTGTTATATAAAAAAACTCTCGTATTTTGCTTATCCCAAGTGTTTTACTTGCTTCATATAATCTATAATCAGTACATGACAATGCTAAATCTAGAATTAAAAACACCTGTGGGAATATATAAATTATCTGAGCTAAAATAATTCCAACAGCACCATAAAGTCCTATATCTATCCCTAGTCCCATTGTTACAATACCCTTATTTCCAAATAAGTAAACAAGTCCTATACCATGCATCATAGTAGGTGCAAAAAGTGGTAGCATTGCTATGATACGAAATAACCATTTCACAGGGACATTTGCTCGTCTTAAGCCATAGGAATATAACATAGCAAGTATAGTTGCTATGCTAGTTGAGGTAATAGAAATAAATATTGTATTACCTAAGGATTTCATAAGTGTTGGTGAACTTAAATATTCATAAAAATTACTTAGCCCAATAAAATTTCCATTGCTATCCATAAAAGCTTGAACGCATAAATATCCTAATGGAACAATCAAAAACATTGATAAAACTAATGTTAAAAATATCAGTGTTATTTTCTTATAATCAACATGAAATAAATTTTCAAAAAAAGAAACTTTTCTCTCTAACATACTTATGCACCTACTGAAACTTCATACTTAATGTAATATTCATCATTAAAATCAAAAGTTATCTTATCTTCCTCTTTTAAACCTAAATCAACCCATTGTTTCATAGGTATATCACTAATTATCACATCTCCATACAATTGATTCTCTGGCTTTATTTCGGCTCTTATTGTACTTCCCCTAAACTCTAAATTTGATATTTGTCCCTTTTTTCCTAAATGAGTATGTCTATATACCTCTACATATTCTGGTCTTATAGTACATACCTCTCCATTTATATTTAAGCAATTAGTTTCTCCAATAAATTGTGCTGTAAAAAGATTTTGTGGTCTTTGATAAATTTGCTCTGGAGTATCTATTTGCATTATTTTCCCTGAATCTAAAACTGCAATCCTATCAGCCATAGTTATAGCTTCTTCTTGGTCATGTGTAACCATAATAGTTGTTATGCCTAATTTTTTTTGCAATTTTTTAATATCTAATCTAAGCTTAGCTCTAACTTTAGCATCTAATGCCGACATCGGTTCATCTAACAACAAAAATTTAGGTTCTAATGCAATTGCTCTTGCTATAGCTATTCTTTGTTGCTGTCCCCCTGATAATTCTCGTGGATATTTACTCCCCTCCTGTGTTAGTCCAACAATTTCTAAAACTTCTGCAATTTTCTTTTCTATTTGCTGTTTATCTAATTTTTTTTGCTTTAGTGCAAACTCTATATTTTTATAAGCTGTCATATTAGGGAATAGTGCATAGGATTGAAATACTATTCCAAACCCTCTTTTAGATGGTTCTAACTTAGTAATATCATTATTTAGTAAAAATATCTCCCCACCATTCAAGTCTTCAAGTCCAGCTATTATTCTTAAAAGTGTTGTTTTTCCACAACCACTTGGTCCAAGCAGGCATAAAAACTCCCCTTCATTAATTTCTAAATTAATATCCTTTAAAACTTCTTTATCACCAAAACTTTTACTAAGATTTTCAACCCTTAAATAACTCATAAACATATCCCCCTCTATTTCTTCTCAGTTTTCATACCATATCTACTTTCCCACTCTTTAAGAATTTCAGACCTATTTTTTGAAGACCATTCTATATCATTTTCTATAAGCTGTTTTAATGGATCTTCCTTATATCCCTTTATAGGTTCTTTATCTGTAGGTATAGATGTTACAGCCGTATTAGTAGAATAAAGATTCATCGCATCCTTACTTACAGCCCATTCCATAAAAATCTTACTTACTTCTTTTATTTCAGACTTATTAGTCAATGCAATACTTTCTAAATCCCACCCTGAGCCTTCTTTTGGAAAAACAGCTTTTACAGGGTCACCATCATTCATTTGCTTTACAGCTCTATATCCGAATGAAATTCCTATAGGATACTCACCTGATGCAGCAAGTTTAGCTGGCTTAGAACCTGAATGTGTATACAGTCCTATATTTTCATGAAGTTTCCCTAAGTATTCCCATCCTTTTTCTTCTCCCATACTTTGAAGTATTCCAGCTACTGTAAAATACCCAGTTCCTGAAGATGCAGGATTTGGCATAGTTATAAGTCCTTTATATTTTTCAGATAGTAAATCATTAAAACTTTCTGGAATATCTATATTTAATTTTTCAAGCTCTTTATAATTCACAGCAAAAGCTGTCTCTGTAACAGTTAATCCTGTCCAACTAGGTAGCTGATTTTTATCTATAAATCTTTTATTTACTAAATCAAAATTTTTAGTTTTATATGGTGTAATAAGGTTTCGCTCTTTAAGATCTATCATATTAATTGCTGAAAGCCCCCAAATTACATCTGCCTTAGGATTATTATTTTCTGATATAACTTTTGCACTTATAACTCCATGTGAATCCATAATTATATTAACTTTTATCTCTGGATATAACTCTCTAAACTCAGAAATATACTCATTGATCTGCTCTTCTTCTAACGCTGAATATATAGTCAAACTCTTATCTTTTCCACCTGTATATTGAGGTGTTCTTGAAATGCAACCAGTTAAAACCCCTGCTACTAATATCCCTATACTAAAAACCCTTAAAAACCTCTTCATAAAATTTAGTCCCCCGACATTTTACATATTAAAATTAATATTCAGATGGACGCAAAGTTCCATCTGAATAAATTCTTTACTTAGAAATTTTTAAAAGTTCTTCTTTATACCCATCACTAGTTAATGGAATATATCCTACTTCTGGAACTATAGTTTCAGCATTTGATAAATAGAACTCTACAAAACTTTTAACTTCTGGTTTTTCTAAACTATTTTTATTTACATATATATAGATTTCTCTTGATAAAGGAACATATGCACCATCTTTTATATTTTCAAAAGTTGGTTCTACAGGTCCTTTGCCTGCATCTATCTTAACAGCCTTAAGCTTGTCTTGATTTTCTTTATAATATGAGAATCCAAAGAAACCAATTGCATTTTTATCACCAGCTACACCTTGAACTAATACATTATCATCTTCGCTAGGATTCACATCACTTCTCATAGCTTTAGCTTCCCCTGTGACTTCTTCTGTAAAGAATTCAAATGTTCCTGAATCTGGTCCTGGAGTGTAAAACTTAACTGGCTCTGCTGGCCATTCCGGTCTTAAATCTTTCCAAGTCTTAATTGCACTATTTGGCTCCCATAATTTTTTAAGTTCTTCTATTGTAAGTGAATCTACAAAATCATTTTCCTTACTTACTACAACTGTAACTCCATCATAAGCAACAGTTAAATCTATATATTCAACATTGTTTTTCTTAGCTAGTTCCTTCTCTGCATCCTTTATAGGTCTTGACGCATCTTGTATATCTGTATCTCCAACCACGAATCTTTTAAATCCTCCACCAGTTCCTGAAACTCCAACTGGAATTTTAACATCTGGATTTTCTGCATTAAACTCTTCAGCCATAGCCTCTGTAATTGGCGCAACTGTTGATGATCCATCAACTTTAATTTCTCCACTTAATTCTGTTTTTTTCCCTTCACTTCCTGCTGCATCCCCTTTTGAACCACACGCTGTAAATACCCCTGTAAATACAATAAGCGATGCCATTATAGCTAACCATTTTGTTTTCCTAAATTGCATTATTATTTTCCCCCTCAAATTTTGTTTTCTTAAACCTTATATATCTATAGTAATATTCTTTATTTAACTTTAGATTATCCTAAAGTTAAGTTATGATAAGTTAATGTTAAGATGATTTAACATTAGCTACTCCTTTTTCCCTTCTTATAAAAACTCATTTTAAATAATGAATTATTTCTAAAAAACATAATTAGTATAAAATAGTACATTTTTCTCCAATTATAATTAAATATTTTTCTCAAAATTTGATTTTTTAGTATTTTTTGGTTAAAATTGTTATATAATACTTTTAATTATATAAGGGGGACCTAATGCTTACGAAAAATTTAAATGAAGAAATTTTAAAACTAGCAAGTAATACCAACTCATTTATAGAATTTATACATATTTTAGATAATGATCTTTTGAAAAATTTTATAGAAACTCGTTATCAAGAACTTAAAGACTACAATAATAACAATCCCGTATATCTTGGTAAATATGCATGTATAGAATTTACTTGTGTATTGTTATTAGAATTATTTAGTAATACTAAAAAAGATGAGAAAACAACTTATGCTTGCAATCATGTGCTAAACCTTGCATATGAAGGTATGAATGCTAATATTTTTAGCCAAATAATGAAATACATAATTAAAGAAGAGAGTTCTTTAGATTATCAATCTTGGAAAAGTGCTTATAACTATGTTAAAAACACACATTCATTTACAATTCGTAGCTTAGAAATATCGAAACCTGCTACTGAAGGTAATATTGAAAGATTTAATTTATATCTACAATCCCTTAATTGAAAATATAAAAATAGAGTATTCCAAATTTTAAAATTTGAAATACTCTATTTTTATTTATTGTTATTATATCAGCCCTTAGCGAGAACTTTAAACCGTTTAAGTGGCAAGAACATTAATACAGCTATAGCAATAGCTCCTGTAAGTCCTGCTGATGAATAGTTATAAACTATTGAATACCACCAAAGATTCATTCCTGGAGGTGCATATTGCCCATAGAAATAAACTCCTGATATTGTGTTTGAAAAGACACTTAAGAATACAGATATAATAGCTCCAATAAGGATATAGATCTTTTTCTCTCTATTAAATAATCCAAGAGTACCTAATAATACTCCAGCTAATATATAATCAAGTAATAACTCTGGTACAGAAACTATAAAACTACCTGTAATAAGAGTTAGAATTCCATAAATTATTCCAGATGTAACCCCACCTGTCCAACCATATAAAACAGCTGCTATAAGTATAGGAAGTGACGGAACAAGCTCTATTCCTCCGCCTTGTGGGTATGAAACAATTTTTATAAAATGTAGTATAAACGCCATTGCACTAAGTAAAGCTATAACAATCATTTGTTTAAGGCTTGGCTTATTTTTCTTAAATGCAATAACATAAATTACAAAGAAAATTACAGTAAATAAGTAGACTAACGTATTTACTATTTCAATTTTTGACATATAAATATCTCCTCTCCTTTTATTGTTACTTTTCTCATAACACACAACCGAGACCTATACAAAATAAGCATTTGTTTTGAACAAAATAATTCAAAAGCTAAACTTTAAATAATGTATAAGCTATTTATTCTCAAAAATAAAAAAAACAACATTTCTTCGTAGAAACATTGTTACCGGTTAAGTGTTTATGAGATACATCTCAATAATCACTTAAAAAGAAATAGCTTTCCTACGCTGGTATTATCCATACAGGTTCAAGGGTTAATCCTAATCGATCTCTCAGCCAACTGGCACCCCTAGCAAAGATATTTGATTTTAATAAATTATCTACTTAATTCTAATACATACCTTATTTATTGTCAAATTATTCTTGAAAGGGTTCTTAGCCTTTCAGCTTGTCCTGTTCAAAAATAAAGCAGTTTACATATACATTAACTAAAATTTCATTCAAAACCATAATTATTATATAATAAAAAACATTAAATTTTAGATATGATATATAGTTATTAATATAATTAGTTATCCTAATCTTCTGATATAAATTTATATCCTACGCCTCTTATTGTTTGTATGAAGATTGGATTTTTATCATCATCTTCTATTTTTTGTCTTAAATGTCTAATATGTACGTCAACAGTTCTTGTTTCACCTATATATTCATATCCCCATATTCTATCAAGTAGAACTTCTCTTGTTATTATAGAACCCTTATTTTTAATTAAAAGCTTTAAAATTTCAAACTCTTTTAGCGTTAAATCAACAGGTATTCCTGCCTTTTTCACTTCCCTAGTTTGTAAATTTACAATAACATCTCCAAAAGAAACCACATTCTTTTCTGTAGCACTACTATTAGTCCTTCTAAGCTGAGCTTTTACTCTAGCAATAAGTTCTCTTACAGAGAATGGTTTTGTAATATAATCATCAGCTCCTATTTCAAGTCCAACAATTTTATCAATTTCCTCACCCTTAGCTGTTAGCATTATTATAGGTGTATTCCCTATAACATTGTCTCTTCTAACTTCTTTACAAACTTCAAATCCGTCTATAACAGGTAGCATAAGATCTAAAATTATAAGATCAACTTGTCTTGCTCTTGCAACTTCTAGCGCCTCTTTACCGTCAGCTGCTTGAATAGTTTTAAACCCATTTGCCTCTAAATTGAACTTTATAAGTTCTCTAATATGTGCCTCATCATCTACAATTAAAATTCTTTTATCTAACACAACTAATCACCAACTAATCTAATATTTTACTTACTATACAATATTATAACAATGACTTAATAATACTTCAATGAACTTAACACAAACTAAACAATTAAAAAAAACTATTATTAAATTTTCACTTAATAATAGTTTTAATAAATATTTTTCATTTTCAACTCACCCTATTTATTACTATATTAGGCTGATTATTTGAATTGTTAGAATTATTCGCACCAGTAGAATCACTATTACTAGTATTACCACTAGTAGTACTACTATCGGTAGCTCCTTGTTGACTTAAATTAATAGTATTATAATCAGTCTTTACAACATTTATATTAACAGGAGCTGCTGAACTTTGTGCAACCTTAATTGCATTCGCTCTCGTTAATTCTTTTTCATGCCTATTATAGATGTAAATAGCCGACGATATTCCTATAAATATAACCGCTATTACAAAAACTGTAACCCTAGGTTTCATAATTATCACCTTCTACACTAATTATCCATATTATAATTTTACATCCAAATATTATTGCTATATGTAACGTTTTAATTACTAAATTCATTATTTTATAGATTATTTATATAGAAATTGTAAAATTTAGTTTTACTATAAAATTACAAAAATCCTCTACTTAAATTACATAGAGGATTTTAGATTAATTTATATATATTATCTAGGAATTAATCCTATTTTCTTTTGAACTTTTCTAAGAGTTTTTATTGCTGCATAATTAGCTTTTTCAGCTCCTGCTTTATATATAGTTTCAAGTTCTTTTTTATTTGAAAGAAGTTCATTAACTCTAGTTTGAACCGGTATAAGTTCATTAACTATGATTTCTGCTACATCCTTCTTAAAATCAGCATATCCTTTACCTTCATATCTAGCTACAATCTCTTCAGGAGTAACTCCTTCTATAGTTGACACTATGTTTATAAGGTTCTTAACGCCTGGTTGCTCATCTGTATAATTTACTATTCCTACACTATCAGTTACAGCTCTTGATATTTTTCTTCTAATAGTATCTGCATCATCCATTAATAATATAGCACTATTAGGATTATCATCTGATTTAGACATTTTCTTTGTAGGCTCTTGTAAACTCATTATTTTTGCACCAGCTTTTGGAATATATCCTTCTGGAATAGTAAATGTAGGGCTATAAGCTCCATTAAATCTAGCTGCGATATCTCTTGCAAGCTCTAAATGTTGCTTTTGGTCTATTCCCACAGGAACTAAATCTGTTTGATATAAAAGTATATCAGCTGCCATAAGTACAGGGTACACAAAAAGCCCAGCCCCTATTGATTGACCTGAATCTAAAGCTTTTTGAGATTTATCTTTATATTGAGTCATTCTACTAAGTTCCCCAATATAAGAATTACATGTTAAAAGCCATGATAACTCAGCATGTGCTGGCACATGTGATTGTATGAAAAGTGTATTCTTTTCTACATCTATTCCTGATGCTATGTAAATAGCTAATATCTCTAAAGTTCTTTTTCTAAGATCTGCTGGTGTTTGCTTAACTGTTATTGCATGCATATCAACTACACAAAAATAACACTCATATTCTTTTTGAAGCTCCACCCATGATTTAATAGCTCCTAAGTAATTTCCAATTGTTAAGTCTCCTGAAGGTTGAATTCCGCTAAATATAACCTTTTTTTTATCGTCCATGAGATTTTCTCCTTTCTTTTATATAAACTTCTATCTCCGAGCTAATATTTCTTTATTTTCTTTATCTTCTGTAAATATAAAATATAGAAACATCTGCTCATATCGACCTCAGACCTCGAGTCAAAACTCTACCTGAATTGAGTCTACATTTATTTGACATATTAATAAATATAAAATAAAAATTCCTATGACTATTTTACTACTTTTTTCATAGTTTTATTACTCATACTAGTATACCTTATATATTAACATATTTTGAATATATTATCATAGCAAATATTCTCAAAGATATACATAGACTAGGCTTGAAGAAATTTTACATACAATTTATACATTAAATTTGAATTAAATAAAAATCATTTTACTATTTTTTATCTAGAAAAAAATTTAAGTACCATATAAAGTAGCTGTCATATAAATTTGACTTTACAAATAATTCATAATATAATCAACTTAAATCCAACTTGGACTAAAGTTAATTATTAGGAGGCATTCTATTTGAAAAATTTAAACGAAATCGAAATATCTGTTTATAAATCTCTTTTAATATCTAAAAAATTGAAAAAAGATTTGATGGAAGATTTATCGCTTCCTAAAACAACTGTCAACAGAGTTTTAGAAAATCTTATACAAAAAAATCTTGTACAAAAACAAGGACTTGAAAGTTCAACAGGAGGTAGAAAACCAATAATTTATGCCCCTGTATCTGATACTTTTTATTCGCTTGGAGTTGATATATCTAGAAGTTATTCAGAAATTATTCTTATAAACAGTGCACTAGACGTTGTCTATAAGAATAAATTCCCTATGACATTCTCATTAGATTCAAATTCTACAGTAAAAAAAATAAGTCACCTAATCCTTGATACTTTAAATGATTTAAAAATCAGTACAGATAAAATTCTTGGGATGGGGCTTGGTGTCATTGAACCTATTGATATTCAAACAGGAGTGATGGGTTGTATTACAAATCCCATAAATGATAGCTGGAATAACGTAAATATTAAAGAGTTATTTTCTAAATATTTAGTTCTTCCTATTTACCTTAATAAAGGTACTAATATGGGTGCTATAGGAGAATTCTTCATCAATAGAGATAACCATATAAAAAAGCTTATTTACTTAAATCTTGGACGTGGTATAAGATACAGTCTTGTAAATAACGGACAAATAATAGATTCTCATAATAAGGTTTATGATGCTCTTGGGCATATGACCATAGATTTAAATGGCGAAAGCTGTGTGTGCGGAAAATCTGGTTGTCTTGAACTTTACGCTACAATAAATGCTATTGAAAATAACTTTAATAAAAATTCAGGCTCAGATTTTAAATCAATTGATGATATTTTCAAGCTTTTAGAGAAAGGTAATCTTGATGCAAAAAATGCAATTGATAAAGCTTTATTTGCTCTAGCAAGCGGAATAAACAATTTTTCTAGTATTATAAATCCAGATAAAGTTATTTTAAATGGACCGCTTATACAAAAACATGAATATATATTTGAAAAGCTTATTGAAAATTTCAAACTACTGAATCCTGATATAGCATATATTTACTCAAATACACCATCTTTTGGTGACAGCAGTATCTCTTTTGGTGCTGCAATAGAATGTTTAAGAAATGTATTAAATTTTTAACTTAATCTCAAAAATACTCAAATTAATTTTTAATTATAAAAAGGACGTGAATTAACAAATGAAAAATATTTGGAATCTCTTTTTTAGCTTCTTTAGAGTTGCTCTTGTAACTCACGGAGGTGGTTATGCTATGGTTGGTGTAATTGAGGATGACCTTGTAAATAAACAAAAACTTTTAAGTTCAGATGAATTTTTTGAAACAATTAGCGTGTGCCAAAGCTTTCCTGGTCCACTTGCTATTACTTCCTCACTATTTGTAGGATATAAAGTTGCTAAATTACCAGGGGCAATAGCTTCTTTTTTTGGTGCTTTACTTCCTCCTTTTGTGTTTATATTTATACTTTCAACTTGCTTTATGAGTTTTCAACATAATATTTATGTAAAATATATTCTTAAAGGAATTGATGCTACTGTACCTATGCTTATGCTTCTTGCTGTTGTTAACTTTGGGAAAAAAATGAAAAAAACTCCTCACAACATAATAGTTGCATTAATAGCTTTAATAGCACTTTCTGTATTTAAAATAAATCCTGCATTTATAGTTATAATTTCTGCTATATACGGAATAATTGTTTTTGGATTTATAAAAAAGGAGGATAAATAGATGTTATTTAAAATGTATCTAGCCTTCTTAAAAATCGGAACTCTTGCATTCGGTGGTGGATATGCAATGCTTCCATATATAAGAAAAATAATTGTTACTGACCATCATTGGTTAACAACAGCTCAATTCACTTCTTACATAGGAGTTGTTCAAATATCTCCTGGTGCTGTATCTGTAAACCTAGCAGCATTTATAGGATTTAAACTTCATGGATTTATCGGTGGATTAATTTGTATTTTAGGTCTTGCTACTACACCATTTATCTTAGTAACTATTGCTTATTTTGCTTTTTCTAAATTCAAAAATTCAAGAATTTGGAATGCTGCAATGAAAGGTATGAAACCAGCACTTATAGCACTTATTATTTATGCATTTTTATCAGTAACACTTACAGCTTATTCAAGCTACTGGCAACTAATAATAACTGTAATAACAGGAATTTTAATTTTCTCAAGAAAAGTAAACCTGATTTACATCATTATTTTAGCTTCTATTTTAGGTATTTTAATAAAATAACTAAAAATAGAAAAATATCTATAATTCAAATTTTTTTGAACTATAGATATTTTTTTTTAATAGTGAATATTTTTAATTGCATTATATACCCTATCTATGTCTTCTTTTGTATGCGTACTCATTAAGCACACTCTAAGTATTGCTTCACCTTTTTTCACCGTAGGATATCTAATTGCAGGAATACAAATCCCCTCTTCTAAAAGTTTACTACTTATTTTAATAGCTTTCTTTTCATCACCTATTTGAATTTTTATTATTGCACTTTCACATACTAAATCTTCAAATAAATTTTTAAACTTATATTTGAAATAAGCTATATTCTCCCTAAGCTCTCCATTCAAATTTTCATCATCCATCAAATCAATAGATTTTATACTTGCTATACATATTGATGCGGCAACTGCTGTTGAATATATAAACCCTCTTGCTCTATTTCTTAAAAAATCAATTATATGTTTATCCGCACTTATAAAACCACCTTCTGTTCCAATAGCCTTACTAAGTGTTCCCATATAAATATCTATTTCTTCATTCACATTAAAATGGCTCAATACCCCTTTACCTCTATTTCCTATAACACCAATTCCATGGGCATCATCTACCATTATTCTTACATTATACTTTTTAGATAATTTAATGATTTTATCAAGTGGGCTTATATCTCCGCTCATGCTAAATACACTTTCTGTAATTATAATTTTATTTTGTGATGTATGTTCCTTTATTTTACTCTCTAAATCAAGTATATTATTATGCTTAAAAACTACTGTTTTAGCCTTTGATAATCTACATCCATCAATTATACTTGCATGATTCAACTCATCACTAAATATAGTATAACTCTCATCACAAATAGCTTGTATAACAGTTACATTAGCTGTATATCCACTATTAAAAACTATTGTATCTTCTCTTTTAAAAAATTCTGATATTCTAGATTCTAAAGCTTTATGTGCCTTATAACTTCCAGTTGTAAGTCTTGACCCACCACTTCCAACTCCAAATATATCAATAGCATTTTTCATAGCATTCTTAACTTCCTGCCTATTAGCAAGTCCTAGATAGTTATTAGATGCCATAAGTAAATATTCTTTTCCATCAATTAATATATTTTTTTCTTGTGGTGATTCTAAATATTTTAATTCTCTATATAAATTATTTTCTTTTATTTGTTCTAATCTTCGTTTTAAATCTTCCATATAACTAAAAACCTTCTTTTAACAATAACTCTATATCTATACTCTCTCTTATAATTAAATTATCCCTTACTATAACTTTCTTATTTTCAAGATAATCAATACATTGTGAGACATTTTGTCTATCACCATCATATATAAATACTCTTCCACCAAAAGGATTTCCTTTTTCCTTTAGATAATCGAATCTAGTATAACCATATTGCTTTGTTGCCACATACCCAGCCGTATAATCAACATCATCTGAATAACAAATCTCTGCAATTATCCCTGGTGCCTCTATTACTTTAGTTGCAAGTACTACAGCTTCGATTAGATGAGTATTATATTTTTGTGTTTTTGTAAGTCCATCTATATCCCTATTTTCAAGGTCCATATATGTAACTCTAACACCACGACTTTTATCATTTTCTAGTCTTTCTAAAGTATTTATATCTAAAAGGATTGCTCCTCTCATATCTCTTATATTTTGAAGTAATTCTATTGCATATAGAACTTTTCTTTTTGAAATTCCTATATCCATTAAAATCTTTTCTATTCCTTTAAAACCCTCTTCTTTATTTTTAACATTAACAGTTGTTATTAGAAGAGGTGAAAGATACTCCACCTCTTCATCATTAACTTTTTCTATCTTTAAATTTATAAAATCAGCTTCACCTTTAGAATGTTCTAATGCCCTCTTAACTAATAAACCTACAACATCTTCTATCTTATCTTTAGATACTATATTTTCTGCTCCTGATATATGAGATTTATCTTTTTCCCCACGCATTTTTATACTGTAAAGTTCCATTTTATTCTCCTAAAATTTCTATAAGACTATTTTTTGTTTCATTAACCATAAAGTCCATATCTTCTTCACTAATTACATAAGGAGGATTAAAATATAATATATTTCCTAAAGGTCTTAATAAAAGCCCTCTATCTAAAGCTTTCTTATAAATTTCATAACCTATTCTAAGTTTACTATCAAAGCCTTGTTTTGTTTCCTTATCTTCTACAAGTTCTATAGCATTTATCATTCCTTGGCTTCTTATCTCACCAACATTTTTATGATTTCTTAATGCAGCCACAAGTTTTTCATTTAAAATTTTAGCCTTACTATTAATTGTAGAAATTATATCTTCATCATTAAATATGTTTAAAACTTCAACAGCTACAGAACATCCTAATGCATTTCCTGAATAAGTATGTGAATGCATAAATGCTTTATACTTATTATAATCATCATAAAAACAATCATAGACTTTATTCGTAGTTAAAACTACTGCCATTGGCATATATCCACCAGTAAGTCCTTTTGATAAGCACATAAAATCTGGTGTTACTCCTGCATGTTCTGTCGCAAACATCTTACCGGTTCTACCAAATCCAACAGCTATTTCATCAGCTATAAAATGAATATCATATTTATCACAAGCTTCCCTTAATTTCTTAAGATATAAAGGTGGATAAATCTTCATCCCTGCTGCAGCTTGGATTAAAGGTTCTATTATTACTCCTGATAATTCATCTTTGTACTCTGCCATAACCTTATCCATATCTTCAAAACACTCACATGAACATGTTTCTCTAGTCTTTGAATAAGGACATCTATAACAATCTGGAGCCTTAACCCTAGTAACATCTATCATAAGAGGCTTATATACAGCACTATAAATATCTAAATCACCAACTGATAAAGCTCCTATAGTCTCTCCATGATAGGCATCTTCAAGTGCTAAAAACCTTGTTTTCTTTTCTCTGCCACTTTGTATATTATAATGAAAACTCATCTTCAAAGCTGCTTCAACAGCTGCCGAACCATTATCACAGAAAAATACCTTTTGAAGTGGCTCGCCTGTTATATTAATTAATCTTTCACTCAACTCTATAGCTGGTAAATTAGAAAAATTAGCAAAAATAACATGCTCAAGCTTATCAAGTTGATTCTTAATTGCATTATTAAGCCTTTCATTTGAGTGACCAAATAAATTACACCACCAAGAACTAACGCAATCTAAATATCTCTTACCATCTATATCATAAAGATAAGGTCCCTTACCTCGTTCAATAATTATAGGCTTTAACTCTTCATAATCTTTCATTTGTGAACAAGGATGCCAAATATATCTAAGATCTTTTTCTATTAATTCCTCTCTAGATAAATTATTCATAAATCATTCTCCCTAAATCATATAAATTAAGCGCATTTATATCTTCTAACTTTGGTATAGTAACTATATTTTTAATCCCTGTTAATTGTTCTATAGTTTTTTTATTATCATTATGCATAAGACTGTACTCATCAAAGTTATTTAATACTATCCCCTTAACATCTAGCCCTAAACTTCTTATATAGTAAACAGTTAAAAATGTATGATTTATAGTCCCAAGTCCAGCCCTAGCAACTAAGATAATTGGATAATTAGCCATTTTCACTAAATCCTCTAACATAATAACATTATCATTCTCAAGACTTATAGGACAAATTATCCCTCCACTCCCTTCACATAAAACAAAATCAAATTCTTTTTTTATATTTTCAAAATCTGTTTCTATCTTATCTAATGAAATGTTTACTCCCTCTACTCTGCTTGCTAGATGTGGTGATAAAGGCTCCCTAAGAGTATAAGAAACCATTTTATCATAATCTTTTTCAAGCCCTGAAGCCTCACAAACTATTCTACAATCACCAGGTATAAGCTTTCCATCTTCAAGCTCAGCACCACTTAAAGCACCCTTAAAATATCCTGCATTTACTCCATCTTCTCTAAGCTTTTTCAAAAGTAATGCACTTACAAAAGTTTTCCCTACATCAGTATCTGTACCTAACATAAAAATTCCATTAATCATTTTATTCACTTACCTTTAACCCTAAATTTGATATCATTTTTTTATCATCTTTTATCTTATTTCCGCAAGTAGTTAAAAGATTCCCTGTTATGGTTGCATTTGCACCTGCCTTAAATGCAGTTTCTCCAAAACCAGTTAAAAGATTTCTTCCCGCTGCAAGTCTAATATTAGCAGTTGGATTTATAAATCTAAATACAGCTATAGTTCTTAAAATATCATCCTCTGTAATATTATTTGCATCCTCAAGTGGTGTTCCCTTAATAGGCATAAGTGCATTTACAGGTATTGATTTAATTTCAAGTTCACTTAAAATTATAGCAAGATCAATTCGATCCTCTATACTCTCTCCCATACCAATAATTCCACCACTACAAACCTCTAATCCAAGTTCTTTTGCATATTTTATTGTATCTATTCTCTCCTGATACGTATGAGTTGTACAAATTTCTTTATAATAATTCTCTGACGTTTCAAGATTATGATGATATCTTCTAACTCCAACATTTTGAAGTTTTAAAAGAGACTCTTTATCCACAATTCCATGTGACGCACAAAGACTTATTCCACAATTTTGTCTAAGTCTATCATAATAGTCCACAACTCTATCAAAATCTTTTCCATAAAGTCCTTTTCCTGAAGTTACAATAGAAAATCTATTAACTCCTTCTTTTTCATTTTCCTTAGCTAGCTTTTCAACATCTTCATATGGAAGCAACGGATACTCAGAAACACCTGTTTTAAAATGTATTGATTGGGCACAATACTTACAGTTCTCTGAACATCTTCCACTCTTACCATTAACTATTGAGCATAAATCAACATTATTCCCACATAGTTTCTCTCTTATTTCATTTGCAGCATCCTTTAAAAGTTCTACATCATTTGTATTATAAAGTTCTATAGCTTCAGCCTTGCTAAGCTTGTCCCCTTTTAAAACTCTTTCCTTTAATTCTAATATATTTATCAAAAAAACACCTCATTTTAATACTTTATTTCCTTTTATCTGATAGCTAGTATTTTTAATATCCCTTTTTCTACAATTAGGATATAAATAAACACAAGCTCCTAGATAAATTAAACCTCTAATTCAAATGTAGTAAAAATAACACCTAAATTAAATCTCAGTTTATATCAACCTATAAAAAAAGCCTTTAAAACCTAAATTTTAAAAGCTAATTTTTGTACAACTAAATATATTTTGATAATCAAAGTATATTTAAACATATTAAAATCATATAATTTACTCATCGAAAAGTCAAATTTTTTTAAATTCTAAAAAAGAGTTAAACTTATTTAATGCTGTGTCTTCATCATCCATATGAGATGCTCTATTTCTATCAACCATCAGATCTAAATAAAGTGAATAATTTACTACCTTTTCAATAATATCTAATTTTAGCCATCTATAAAAGATGGAGCAAGAGCAACTGATGCTAATAATACCACCAAAACAGCTAAACTATACATAATTGTAGCTATTAATATACCCCAAAAAAGAATTTTACCAAAAATATTTTTTTTATAAAATCTTTTTTTCAAGACAATTAGAATAACTACAATAACTAGAATTCTAAATTTATACATATATATAACAAACCCTAAAAATGGAAATATATTCATGACCACAAATTCATCTCCCCAAATAAAATATTTTGAATTCAAATTAATTATGAAATATTATCAATTAGCATAGAAACAAGTTGTCCACTCTTCTTATGTGACTTAATCATCTCATAAATATCAATATAAATAAGTTTTTCTGCTATAGTATCAACATCTTTACAATATTCTTTAACTATAATTTCTTCTGCTTCAAAATTATCTGAGCTAACTTTTTCAAGCTCCTTTCTCATTTGCTTAATTCTGTTTAATCTATATTCCCCATTAATAGCAAGCTGAGAATCTACATAATCAACTCTATTTAGAACGTTGTGTATATTTCTTATAAATAATCTTTGTTCATTTCTAAACCCTCTTAACTTGTCATTATCTAAAATAGTATTATTTATAATCATCTTATTCTCTATTCCCTTTGCCATAACTATGAGTCCTTTAATCTCTTCTCTAGCATCTTTTTTCTCATACATTATCATAGTCTTTTCTAAAATTTCAGTTGAAGTATTATAATAATCCTTAACTAATTTTTTAGTTTCTTTCTCAAAACTATAAGGGAAAATAATCTTATTAGCTATTATTACCGCTATTATACCAAAAGCGATATACATTACTCTATCACCAGCATACAGTAGAATATCTCTAACATCTATAGTTACAACTCCAAGGAATAAAACAGTAAGCATAGCTGTGCTATATAAATAATCTTTAAAGCTAATCATAAGATATACAGCTATTGCAATAATTATAATTCTAGGTTCTTTATCAACAAAAATCATAGATAACGGAACATAAATAATAACCCCTATAACAGTTCCTATAATCCTTCCAAAAGCTCTTTTCCTTACAGTATTATTATATGGTTGAGATACTGATGTAATAGTAAACATCATCCATTTACCTAAATGCAAGTCAAAAAATTGTATTATAAAGTATGCTCCTGCAACTAATAACGCAGTTCTAAAAGCAAAAATAAATCTTACTGAGTTTCTATTGAAATCTTGGAATAAAAGTTTTACAACACCTTTAAACTCTAGTGTATATTCCTTTGGTGTTAATAACTTTGGAACTTTAAACTTAACCATTTCAAGCTCTAAAAGTCTATCTGTTAGATGATCTATTATTTTTATGCTTTCCATCATTTCATATACATCTAACTCTTCTTTATTCTCATTATACATATTTCTTATTCGTTCAAGTTCTACATCTAATGACTTTATACTATGCGCCTTACTTAAAAATCCTTTAAGTCTAACAAGTAAGATAGATGTATCTAATAATAAATTTTTATAATAGCCATCTCTTGAACCAACTTTTTTTCTTATATCCTTTGCAATATCACCTATATGTTCTAATGAAGCTATTAAATCAAGCTCTATATTTTCATCTCTATTAAGATAAAAACTATTATTTCTTTTTTCAAGTATATCCCTACTCCACTTTGTACTAAGTGTTTTAAACTTATCATACTCTGTTTCATCAAGATTTCCTGTACTAAAAGTATTTATATTAAGTATTAAACTATCTACTATTTCAAGTAAGTTTTTATTTTCATCCTTAGGTTTTCTTATAATTTTCAAGAAAATTATTTGGAAAATAACTGCTATAATCCCTACAACAATTAATCCTCCGACCCTAAAATATAAATCCTTTCCTGTTACATTTGTAGTTAAAAGTAATGTATACCCAAACAAGAATGGAAAGTAAATAGTTTTATTAAGTGTATAAACTACTAGATATATCATTATAAATACAGCTATAAAGTTTATAAAGAATCCTATGTACATATTCGCATTTACTAAATATGGAACTATTCCTATGAAAGCTGTTAGAAAGGAAATTTTAATTACAGCTCTTATTGGTGTTTTAGAAAAGTCCTTGTTTAGTATAGCTATAAGTAGGAATAAGCCTGTAATTCCTACCATTAGATTATTAGTCCCTAAATCCTCAACAGAAATAAAGATCATAACTGCTGAAATTAGAAAGATTAATATGTTCCCTAACAGGGAAGTTTTATTCATTTGTTACACCTCATCTTTTGATTACGATACTAATAGATTAAAAGCATTTAGTTATTATATTAGATATCCAATAATTAAATACTAATCAATACTTAGACAAAAATAGGACTGCACTAAAAGTTTATTAGTGCCATCCCTTAGACTTACTTTTTGCTGTTGTTGTTATTCGTTGTTAATTAGATTTTGGGTGTCAATTCAAAAGTATTTACATAACTAATAGCCTTTAATCACTTTAGTTCTCTTGTATTATACAACCTAGTCTATACTAAGTCTAACCCAGTTAAATCTACTATTACAATGTATTTGATAGGTTTTATAGTTTAATTGTCTTTCTTTTAATATCCCTAAGATTTACTCGTTTTATCTCTTTAAATCTCATATTATAATTTATTAATTTCATATTCCATATCAAGTGAAATTTTACTTGTAATCTTTCCTATTTTTTCTCTTATTTTTATGAATACCTATATTTAGCTTTAAACTTCAAAATACAAGTGTCCATACTACCTGAACACATAGAAATGGCTAATTATAAGCTTTTATAGCAATTTGTTAATAAATATATAAAGTTTCTTTGCAAAAAGTTTACATTTTAACAATCTAATAATGGGATAGCT
>JBOFRC010000253.1:0-1174 GCA_051650825.1 Sarcina sp.
GAAAGAGAACCCCTCTTTGAACAGAAATGGTGGTCTGAGATTTAATCTGCCCAAAGTCTATCAGAGTGTATTATCACCTTGGTCACGCCTATCACATGCTAATCAGGCACTTAACAGTGATGAAGTAGATGCAGCCAGAGAACAATAGGCCTGATTACTGATCACTGGGCCATCTTGAAACTATTAGGTCAGTTTCAGGTGAAACTAGCTATTAACAGATACTCAGGCAGATTCCCTCCTGAGGGCAGGGCTTATGTAACTCAGAGTAGCTTAAATTTCCAGTTCCCGTCCAATTTTTTCACAATTGAGAATGACTTCCGGATGGGAGCCGAAACGTCTTGATTCTGAAAACAGTGTCCAGACGACTACGACAGAAACCTTTTCTACAATAGAACACTCCTGGACGAATGAGGGACGACACCGTCTTGTCTTACAACAAGAGACAAACATCACCACTCTACAGGCTGAACTTAAGGACCTGAAGACAAAGACCACAGTCAGCTGTAAGTATAGTATTTCACTGATGTACAACTCTATCATAAACTATGTTCTATACTATGCTGTAGCAACTGTCAGCATTTAAAGTAACTCCTTTCTTATTTCACAGGTGAGGATGAGGAAGAGCCCAGAGAGTCTCAGGATTGTGCTGATAGGGAAGACTGGCAGTGGGAAGAGCTCTTCAGGAAACACCATTCTAGGAAAGAAGAGAGTTGAGAAATGAATCTTTCCAAACATCAGTCACCAAACATTGTCAGAAAGCAGAGAGTGAGTTGTTGTGGTCGACATACCTGGTCTGTTTGATAATAGTATGTCCCATGAAGAGGTTAATGAGGAGAAGGTGAAATGCATCAGTCTTCTGGCTCCAGGACCACATGTCTTCCTGTCGGTGTTACAAATTGTGGAAGAATGTGATGTGATCAGAGGAAAAGACTCATTTATCATGAGCACACATGAAGGTCCAAACACAGGAAGCCTCTCAGCAGAGATCACAGCGGATCCTCAGCAGCACCGACGGAAAGACTCTAAACCAAACAGCAAACTGCCACTAAGCTGAATCAACACCGCTGGCAGCGTCACAGAATAATAACATTATGAGGTTCGTGAAGCTCAAACATGTTGCTAACTGTGATCCACTGTGATCCGCAGCACCTCTTGTGTGTTGACAGTGTTTTGT
>JBOFRC010000254.1:0-3574 GCA_051650825.1 Sarcina sp.
AAAAAACAAAAGACTAATTATATTAGTCTACATTTGATTACCCCATTGTAATGATCAAAAATACACTAGTAGTTTTAAATTCCACATATGGCACTTTTATTTTCCAACAACAAATATTTTAGAAAAATGTATATTTTAGTCAGAATTTTGGCGCTCCGTCTGTTTGACGCGCATGCGCGCGACGGCGCTCGTTCACGGAAGCTTTTAGCGGAGATTCATGTGCAGACGGCTCGTCCTCTCTTGAGAGCAAAGTGGACACATTTGCATGATTTTCTAACATCTACAGATGGAAAATATACTTGTGAAACGTAAGTTATGCACTGAGAAAAGTACTACATCTCAGACTGATTAAACAGCACGTGCAGTCTGTCGATCGGAGCATCTGACTGGGCTAGCTGCTTCAAACTACACGTGTTAACTATATCTTAGCGGTTATTTTGAAGCCCTTAATAGAAAGTATGCGTGTCACGTTTAGGATAGATTGGATTAGGCACTTTCCCTGCAGCAGCTCACACGGAGTCCTCTGATATTTTTCAAATGCGCTCGTATCAAACTACTGTATATCGATACAAACGGTATTGCGTCATTCCATATCGTTTATTAAATAAAATAAAATAAAATAAATAAATAAAATACAAAAAATACAAAAATTAAAACACAAATAAAATAACAAATAAACAAACAAAATAAAATAAAAATAAATAAATAAAAATAAATAAATAATAATTAAAAAATAAAACGAACAAATAAATAAATATATCGATATATATCGTACAAACTCGATATACCGCCCAGCCCTATAACTACCCTCACTATCTTTTAAACAATCACTAATACATAAGGGTTAGGACACCACATACCAGAACCCAAAAAACCACTATTGTGGCTCTGGTTAGAAACTTTAGAAATTGGTCTTGAGACACACGTCTGGAACTGATCCCCCGGACGGGCCGCCTCAGAGGAGGGTGTCTAGTGTTTAAAGAGCCGAAACACCTGATGATGCTGAGGTACGCTACTGAAGATGGGTCTCAAAAATTTCCCTCAGATCCAACACTTGAGGGAGTATGAATCTCAAAAAAGAAAACATTTCCATGCTAACCCTACGACCCTACTCCTACACTAACCCTAACCCTAACCGTCACAGACCCACTGGCTGGAAACCCACCCGTGTCAACCCTATGGACCGAGAGGAGTCGTCATTCCGGTCCCGCCTGAGGAAGAAAAATAAATTTCGAAACGTCGCGAATACAGACCCGAATGACTTAAAGTGGCCTCCATCGGAAGGAGAAACGATGTAGTAGAGCCCCAACAGTGCTTTTATCATTTTTATTTTATTTTATGTTCCCTCACCAAAACACTGCCCTAAACCTAACCCTCGTTTTTGCACAAGCCCTATCGCTGACAGCCCTGCTCATTCTAGCCCGGGCGGAATTTCTTACGGTGCCCTTAAAAATATTTCCGGGCCGATGTTGGCTTTCTTCGGGGTCGTGTTGGCTTTCTTGGTCCATTTTGATGCGATGTCTCGATGCATCTGGAAGTGGTGGCCAGTTGAAGCCATGGACAGTGCCTAACCATTTACGGACGAGTCCGTTCGGACTTTGTTTCGTTCTTTGGATTTTCCTTCACCTAACCGAGCCCGCGCCTGATTCTCTGGGCCTCTTTCACGATCATCGGGACGAACATCAAAATGGTCCTTGTAAGTGCCTACTTCTTTGTTGTAAGTGCCTATCGTCCATGGTGTATTGATGGGGATACCGCATAAAATTAAATAACAAAATGGACGATTATGCATAAAACGATTTATGACTCACCATAAAGTGACGAGAGGTGATTGGTGACCGTGTGAGGAAGTCCCGCCCACACAGGCAATATAAGCCGTGGGTTTGTGAGAAAGGAACCCCAATCTCCACGGTAACCCTACACCCTAACTTCTACACTAACCCTAACCCAACCCTAACCGTCACAGACCCACTGGCTGGAAACCCACCCGTGTCAACCCTAAGGACCGGAACCCCAATCTCCACGGTAACCCTACACCCTAACTCCTACACTAACCCTAACCTAACCCTAACCGTCACAGACCCACTGGCTGGAAACCCACCCGTGTCAACCCTAAGGACCGGAACCCCAATCTCCACGGTAACCCTACACCCTAACTTCTACACTAACCCTAACCTAACCCTAACCGTCACAGACCCACTGGCTGGAAACCCACCCGTGTCAACCCTAAGGAGCGGAACCCCAATCTCCACGGTAACCCTACCCATTACAAAGTGTAAAAAAACAGGAAATTGACTCACGAACCCACTTTCATACTAACCCTATTCATTAGGGACACCCTTAAATTCAACCCGCACGTCTAACTGACCGTACGACTAATAGCAGTCGGAAAACGCATACCAAAATATTTTTCTCCTCTGGTGGTGTTGCGATGCTGGGCCAGGATTATCGAGCTGGTGCTTGGTTCGCTGGTTCAGAGCAAGTTCAAACCGGAAACTTCGCAATACCTAGAAACCGAAAAGAGAAAATCAGTACGACAACAGTTTTCATCAAACCGACGTTGGAGAAAAACACTTTACAAATGGTAACTCTTTCGATCAAAAACAATAAACCCACCAAGAACCTACAGAGAATAAGAAAATTGTTTGAAATTCAATTTGAAAGAGTCAAATTGATGGACGTACTTGTAATAATAACAATATATATATATATAAAAAAGCTACCTACCTGGCCCACAAGCCAAAAAAGGCACTGTTCCTAGACGGGAACCAATCACAGGCGACATAGTATAGTCTGACATGCGTCGGCCCGTGCCCTTCCTCATTCTCCCTACTACAAACCTTGCCAGACGGGGGCTGGCTTGGTGGTGGGGGGGAGATGTTGTAAATTTTTCTAACCTAACCCTGGCCAGAGCCATCGGACTTCACATACTATTCTACGCACACGATCTTATACGAATGGGCCTATAAGGTGGATAGAGGAGCCTCATCCCCTCCGGTCTCTCTTACGAACCCCTCGGGGCCGGGGGAGGGACGGGATGGGGAGACGAGTCGAACCCAGACAGGTTCGTTGGAAAATGTGGGACCCAGACAGGCCGCACATTTTCTGGTTCGTCCTCCTCGATAGGATTCCTCAGATTGTAAATAGTAAACTTTTTGGTTAAATGGCGGATATACGGTACATATCTCGGTTTTTTCTGTATTCTTTTTCAGTTTGGATAAAAACATCTGTATTTATTTAAAAGAAAGTTATTTCACATCCTGCCCAGTGACGTCCTACAAACTGGTTTGAAGGCTATAAACAAATATAGTGAATGTAATGTATAGGCTAGGCAATATATTGTGAACAAAAAGGATTCAAATCACATTACATTATAACATTACAATCTGAAAACAAAAATAATGATTTTGTTTTTAAACTTACTAAATAAAAAATAAAAAACAAAAGACTAATTATATTAGTCTACATTTGATTACCCCATTGTAATGATCAAAAATACACTAGTAGTTTTAAATTCCACATATGGCACTTTTATTTTCCAACAACAAATATTTTAGAAAAATGTATATTTTAG